>JAGODF010000142.1 GCA_017998375.1 Spirochaetota bacterium | reverse complement strand
GCGCACGGCGTCCATCTCGTCGTTCACCGCCAGGATGGTCACCACGTTCTTCTCCATGACCTTGTAGATATTGCCCATCATCTCGTTGATCACGGCGAAGCCGTCGATGATCGCGGAGAGCGTGGACACCGTGTTGGTGGCGATGGTATCCCCCTTCTTGATCTCGTTGTCGGTGACCCGGATCAGCGAATCGATCTCCTTGACGCTCGCCGCGGTCTGGTCCGCGAGCTTCGATATCTCGCTGGCCACCACGGCGAAGCCGCGGCCCGCGTTGCCCGCCCGCGCCGCCTCGATGGACGCGTTGAGCGAGAGGAGGTTTATCTGCTCCGAGATCCCGTCGATGATCTGGATGATCTTGATCATCTCCCCGGAGCTTTTGCTGATCATCGTCATGCTTTCCTTCATCTGGTTGAGGTTGCTCTCCCCCTCCTGGGCCTTGTCGGTGTAGTCCACCGCGTTGCCCTGGATGCGCCTCACCTCTTCCTCCATCTCCTTGACCAGGTCGGAGAACTCCTTCACCCGCATGATCATCACCTTGAGGCTCTGGTACTGGTCGCTCGTTCCGTTCCAGACGGTATCGAAGCCGGCCGAGAGCTCCTCGATGGTGCCCGCCAGTTCCTCCGCCGTCGAGGCCTGGCTCGTGGCGTGCACCGACGAGTCCTGCGTCGCCTTGGACAGCTCCACGGAGGCGTGGGTCAGGATGCTTATCATGTGGATCGCGTCGACGATCACCTTCTGGACGCGCTCCATGAACATGTTGTACCACGCGCCGAGCGCGTTCATCTCGTTCGACATCACCGACTGGTATATGCGGCAGTTTTCGCATTTCGCGATTCTACCCTGCGCGACATGCCGGCAGGTGACGGCATTGCCAAGCTTCTCCCCGACGGTCCCGATCTCGAAGAAACACATCCCGCGTGACGCGTCGTAGTCGCGCTCTCCGCTTTCCGCGACCTCGACGATCCGCCTCCCCGCCAGCGAGGGCAGCGGGTACCGCGAGCCGATCCATCCCGACGCGCCCCTGATGAACGAGTCGATGAAGCGCGCGATGGCCCTCTGGATGTTCTTCGAGAGCAGGATCGAGATGGCCAGCGTCACGCCCACGAAGATGAGTGCGATGATGACGAAGAACACGAACGTCTTGGTGATCGGAGCGAAGGCCTCCGCACGGTCTATCTCGATGAGGAACACCCACTCGAAATAGCTGTACCACTTCCAGATGCCGATCACCTCGTTGCCGAAATGGCTCGTGTACATGCCGTATCCCGCGTGCGTGGTCGAAAGGCATTTCGCGACGCCCGCGGAGAGCCCGCCTGTCTCGGAGCTCAGCAGGCGGAAGCCTGAGCGTTCGATCTTCGGGGAGTTCATGATGAAATAATCGCCGAAGGGATAGTTCTGCGGCGCGAACTCGTAGTCGCGCGACGAGCAGAGGACGCGCCCCGAGGAATCGAGCAGGTAGGCGCGCCCCTCCCTGCCCACGTTGAGCGCGTTGAGCGAATCGTCCAGGACGTTGAGGTTGATAAAGGCCAGGAGATGACCCCGCACCGGACCGTCGCCGCCCGCCCTGATGGGACAGCTCACCGGCTGGAGGTAATACACCTTCCCTCCCCTCTCGGCGGTGCGGGCGGGCCCGATATACAGGTCCCGGCTGGCGCGCACCGCGGCGGTGAGGCCCGGCCCCTGCGCCCCGATCACCGTGTCGCCGGTGGCGTAGACCCGCCTCCCGTCACCGGAAAAAATTATCATCCCCTCGAACTCGCCGCTGTTCGCCATCTCCGTGCGGATGTGCGCGTCCGCAGCGCCGGCAGCCCCACCGGTCGCGGCGTTGACCACGGCTGGATTGCGCGCCATGATCTCCACCATCTCCAGGTTGCGCTGCGTGACGTACTCGATGTACTCGAACTGCTTGATGGCGATTTCGCTGTAGCTCTTGATTATCAGCGAGAGGATCTCGCTCCGGATGAAGCGGTAGTTCACGGCGAAGAACATGAGGCAGATGATGGCGCAGAGCGAGCCGAGCGAGACGATGATCTTCGTCTTTATGCTGGCGTCACGCCTGAAGTAGGACATGAACGCGTCGAAACTTCTTCTAATCATGGGCCACCCGCATCATTCCGGATTCCGCCATGCCGCTCTCCGCCCTCACCGGTGACACCCCCCGCAGGCCCTGGGGCCCGATGTCCTCCGGTGGCAGTCCTGGCACTGCTGGTGGAACGCCTCCTTCAGGTTCACCACGTTGCCCTGGTCCCGCACCAGGTGGCACCCGGAGCACTTGTAGTCGGTGCCCCGGTGATGGCAGTCGGTGCACTCGGTGTTGTATTTCACGATATGCGCCCTGTGGCTGAAGCGGATGGGCGGCTTCCTGTGTCCCGTGTCGGGGAGGGTGATATAATCGGCCACCTTGAGCCCGGTGAAGGAGGTGTGGCAGCCGTTGCATTCGCGCGGACCGCGGTTGTTCTTTTTGTGGCACTCACCGCAGAAAAAGTGCAGGACCTTCATCCGGCTGTCGCCCTCGTGACAGAAGGAGCACTTCCGGTATTTTTCGTCGCTGTCCCTGTGGTGGCAGGTCGCGCAGGCGACGCCCGCTTCCCTGTGTTTCGGATGATAGGACTTGCCGTACACTCCCGACATGTTGAACTGCGTCGAGAGGGCCTTCCGCATCTCCGACGCCTTCTTCGGGAGATGGCACCCGTTGCACCGCTCGGGCCCGCTCTTCTTCGCCGCGTGGCAGCCGATGCAGAAGTCGTGCATCTTCTGCGTACCCTGGAGCCCCTTGTGACAGAACATGCACTGCTTGATCCGCTCGTCGTTGAAGGATTTATGATGGCATGTTTCGCAGGCGACTCCGGCGGTTTCATGGCCCCTGTGGGAGAACATCACCGCGGTCATAGTCTGGGAGGTTTTCTTCACGCCTGCGAGGAGGTCATTCGCGGTGATGTACTTGTTTTCCGGGGTAACCGCAATCAAATCGGCCCGCCCATCCGAGCAGGATACAAGGGAAAGCGCGATACCCGCTGCCGCCAGGACAAGGATACCGGTTCCCGAAAGCGCTGATATGGTGCTTCGCATGGTCACCAGGGAAACCCTTTCGATGAAAGCGCCCCATACTGCCGTGCTGCTCGGCCAGCGTCAACACCTATTTCACAAATCGATGTATTTTGTTTACTTTTAGTTTATGCGATTCCGTCTCACCGGACTGGTCACGAGGCTTTTTCTTTGAAAAAGAATACTATCCCCGCGTGGACCAGCGCCGCGAGCCAGGCGAGCATGCCCAGGGAGCCGGCGTGCTCCATCAGGAATCGGTACTGGTGCACCGATATCGCAACCAAACCCGCCACCGCGCTCAGCCCAAAGACCGCCGGTATCAGCACGCCGGGAAAGAGCCAGCGGAAGTGGCGCCCGTAATGGTACGCCAGGATGATGCCCGCAGCGGAAAGCGCGCCGCTTTTCACGCGCGTCCATATCTGAAGGGGGACGATGCCGTCGCCTATCTGCGAGGGGGCCGGGTGCGATGTGAACCCTATGAGCTTCACCGTCTCGAAAATATCGCCCATGAGGGCCGCAGCACAGAGCGCGAATCCCGCGTAGAGGACCTGCCGCGGTATGCCGACGCCGGTGCGCTCGCCGAGCCTTGCCAGGAGCAGGAAGAGGGACGCCGTGAAGGCGGTGTAGCAGATCATGAAGATGAAATCCGCGCGGTGCATGGCGTCCATGGCGGTCCGGATGCGCCTGCCGGCGGCGCTTGCCGGATCGCCCAGGGCGAGTTCTATCTCCCGCCCGCTGTCGGCCATCTCCAGCCAGAAGACCGCCTGCGTGAACCCGGGCTCGTTGGGAAACGTCGCGGGCCGCACGAGACCGCCGGATGCGGCGACCATCGCCCCGAGGTTGATGAAGGTCAGCACACCCATGAAGAGCGAGAGGCGGGCGGCGCTTTTCAATTTCCGGTTCATGGTTCCTCCGCGGCGTCCAGGATTCCCCAATTACAACGCCCCGCGCCGGGCACGTCAAGCACTATCACCCCGCGCGGAGCAACGACGCTTTTGAAAAAATTCTTGAAGGGCCCGTGTCGCCTTCGTATCTTTCACAATGTAATGCTACAAGGAGGCGCCATGAAAAGCACGGGAAAATGCCCCAGGTGCGGAAGCACCGATGTCTACCACAATAACGGGAAGCTCCAGTTCAGCGACCGCTCCTTCATCACCACGTCGTTCTTCACCAGGGCCCCGCTCGTGACCTACGCCTGCGCCTCGTGCGGGTACGTCGAGGACTACCTCGACATCTCGAAGACGAGCCACCTGGAAAGGTTGAGGAAAAAATGGAAGCGCGCGGGGACGGCATGATCCACCGGAAAAACACCAGCGCCGTCATCATGGCAATCACGATTGCTTGCGTAATCAGCGGCGTGACCCTCGCCCAGGACAATTTCGGAAGTCCCCGCTTCTTCTCCTACGTGGACGGCCTGCGCCTGCGCGAAGCTCCGGCTGTCAACGGCAGGTTTCTCGGGGTCCTGCCGAAGGGAGTGCTTGTATCGCTGGTCGAGCTGGAGGAAAAACCCGTGGTCGTTAAAGGCATCAGAAACAGGTGGATCAAGGTGAAGCATGGGAGCATGGAGGGCTGGGCCTTCGGGGGTTACCTGGTATGGTACAGGTCCGGGGATGGCGGGAAAATACCCGGGTCCGTATCCATTGAGAAGGCAAGCATCCCGGTCATGGAATGGCTTTCCCTGAAAAATGCCGTCGTGTTCGCCGAACCGCAAAAGGGCGTCCTCTACCTCGACGCATCGGACGAGGTGCCGATGTACCGGAGCCAGCCCCGCGGCATCATCCCCCTTGAAAAATCAATCGCGAGGAAATCTGGCCTCAAGGCGGATTTCTCCAACTCCAAAACTGTTTTCTTCAACCATCTGAAATACCATCACCCTGGCGAATACGGAGCAACCGGTTATTACCTGCTTGCCCACCCCGACCATGGAAAGGTATGGGTGGCCGATTGCCACACGCACCAGATCGCCGATACGCTGAAGTGGAAAGACACCATTGCGGTCCTCGGGACCACGCATCCCCTCTGGGAAGGCGACCGCACCAGGTACCGGCTGATGATATGGAACCTGGCGGAAAAAAAGTTCCTCTTCGGGACACTGCCCTTCCCGAAGGTTGCGTACTCGTACGCCCGTGCGCGTTTTCTCGTAAACAGCGAGAAGGACGGCGCGCTGCACATCCAGATAGAGGCGAGGAACGAAACGCAGGAGATCGGCCCTTCCGACGACATGACCCTTGCAAATCCCTTCTACAGCATCCACGCGGTGTTGACGGAATCGAAAATCCTGGGAATATCCAGGTACGGGATGAGTGTTAAATAACGGCAGGAGCGGCGGTCCTATTTCCCCGCCCGGCTTTCCGCGAACAGCTCCCCCGCGCGGATGCGCTCCAGCACCGGCGGGTGCGTCCCGTAGTACAAGTGGAAGAACGGGTGCGGCAGGATGTGCGCCCGGTTCGCGACCGCGAGCTTTCTCTCCATCTCGATGAACACCTCAGGCCTGCCGGTAAGCTCCAGTGCGTACGCGTCACAGCGCCGTTCCATCACGCGCGTTATGCCGTTGATGACGGGACGCGCAATGAAGAGAACCAGGAAGAAAACGAGGATGATATGCGGCACCTTCGCGGAGCGGGCGGCCGAGGCGAGGTTCTCTCCCAGCAGAAGCGCACAGAGCCGGTCGATGACGACAAGCCCCAGAAAAAGGCCCAGCGTTCCGAGGATGAGGCCGATCAGCACATGCTCCTCCCGGTAATGGCAGAGCTCGTGCGCCACCACGGCGCAGACCTCGTCGGTGGAGTGCCCGCGGAGCAGTGTGTCGTACAGGTGGATCTGCCGGTATCGCCCCCACCCCGTGAAGTAGGCGTTGCCGCGTTTCGTGTAACGGCTCTCGTCGACGACGAATATCCCGGACACGGTGACGCCCGCCCGCGACAGCATGGCATCGATCTTCGTGCGGAGCTCGCCCTCCTCCAGCGGGACGACGTCGTGGAAGAGCGGGATGTAGACGCGCGAATGGAGGAACGCGCCCGCGAGCGCGAGGACCAGGAACGCGCCGGGGACGACGAGGCGGTAACGGCGCCAGCTCCTGGCGACGGCAAGGAAGAGGGCGATACCGGCCACCGTAAGAACGAGGTCTATCGCGCCCGACACGAGATACCGGTAGAGCCAGAGCGGAAAGTCCGCGTTGAGGAGCCCGAAGAGCCTGTTCCTGTAAAAGCCCGACATCACGGCAAAGGGAAAGGCCAGGACCTCAAGCGATACAAATACGGCCGCGGAGTACGCGAAGAGCCGCGCGACGGGGCGGCGGATTTTTTTTTCGAAGAGCGATAGCATCCCCCGATGCATGAAGACGAAGAACGCGACCAGGCACAGGGCCAGCGCGCGGTACGCCAGGGCGGGCACGATCCCCCGGGCGAAGTAGCTCCGCCCTCGGGCGATGTCGTCAGGAGAAAAGTATTTCAGCGCCTCCGACGCGGCCGCGGGATCGGAATTTCCCGCGAGCCCGGCAATCGCGAGGGCCGCCATCATCAGCCCCATCACCCCGACGGCGATAAACAGGCGCGAGCCATTCTTCCCATCCCCGCGCCTCCGCGTCTCCGCGTGAACCTTTCCTTTTTTTTCTCCGTGCCTCTGCGCCTCTGTGGTTGCCTTTGGAAGCATATCAGAAGGAGAGCAGGTTCCGCATGATGGTCTCGTTGTTCGCGCGGTCCTTGAGGCGCACGAAGAGGTGGTGCGTTCCCTTCGTGAGCGCGGACCTGGGGAGCTTCGCCTCGATCCAGGCTCGGTCGTAATCGTACTCGAAGGGATACTTCTCGCCGTCGACGAAGAGCCAGACCGACTTCGAGTTCACTCCCGCCAGGTCGTCGCCGAGAACGAGCCGCATCGTGCGGTATACGCCGTCGTCGACGACGAAGTCGTACGTCGCCGGCAGGTATACGCGCGGCGGCGTCCTGTCCCGCAGGAGCACGAAGTTCCCGTTCCCCGGCGTTTCTGCGTCGAAGGAGTCGGTGCGCGCGTTGTAGTAGGTGAGCAATCCCGCGGGCATGGTGTGATCGTAGAACCGGTAGATGAGGATGTTGCCCGCCTCCTCGCGCGGGATCCCCTGCGGGCGCCGTATCGACACGCGAACGCCGCGGCCGTAGACCTGGTCATAGGGCTTGGCCGTGTAGACCGTGAAGGAATCGCCTTCCTTGACGGTGCCGGTCCTGACGAGATGCTGGATCTGTGCATGCGTCTCCGCCGACGTCACCTTCACCATGGCGTCATCGAAGAGGCAGTGCCTTCCCACGGTGAGCGCGAAGCTCTTCGATTCATCGGAGAGGACGCCGCCGGCGCCGCGGCGCAGGTGCCGGTATCCTTCGCCCGCGGTCGACGGCGCGTTCCCGCTCCGCCGGATGAGGCCGAACTCCAGCGCCGATTTGTTGCCGGCATAATCCGACACGACAATTTTAAACGTGCGCGGCGCGTCCCCGGCGACCAGGTATCCGTCGTTGACGGCGCGGATGCGGCTCAGCGAATTGCCCCTGCGGCGGCAGAGGAAGTAGGTGTAGAGGGAAATCCCGTCAACCACGGAGTTGGACTTGTCGAAGATGAAGCGGCCGGTGCCGCCGTCGGACCACCTGTAGCGGTCGAAGTCCATGCCGAAGAGCAGCGTATCGCCCTCGAAAAGCTCGATCCTGTTCACCGCACACCGGCTCCCCGCGGCGACCCGGTCGTAGCATGCGAGCTTCACGAAGGCGCGCTCGTCCACCCCGGCGATGAAGACATTGTCGGAGAGCCCGTACCGGCCTCCGGAGCCGTGGGCGTTCACGCGGACGGTCTTCACGGTGGAGCCGTTCTTCTCCACGCAGAACATGAGCTGCTTGATCACCGGCGCCTCGGTGTCGGGAACGGAGAAATGCTGCAGGGGGTTCGCCGCTCCGCCGGGCTCCCGGATCGCGAAATGTAGGTGTGGCGGCCCGGCCCCGGTCTCGCCGCTGTAGCCGATGACGGCGCCCCTGCCGAAGGATATGCGCGTCTTTCTGAAGGGAAAATCCTCCACGTCGCCGCCATAGAGGAGCTTGATCACCTTCGCTATAGCGTTGAGCCCGGGTCCCTCCTCCGAGAAGGAATCGAGGTGCGCGTACTGGGAGAATATTTTTCCGTGGTTCAGTATTATGGAGTTGCCGTACCCCACCGTGCGCGCCGTGATGGAGTGGAGCAGGCCCGCGTCGATGGCGTGGACCGGGTGCCCCGTCCTGCCCCCGGTCTTGATGTCGATTCCTGAATGGAGGTGGTCGCCGCGCTGCTCACCCAGGGTTCCGGTGAGGGAGGGGGCGAGGTTCAGGGGCCAGCGCAGGGCGTCCGCCGAAAGGAGCGCCGTGCCGGCGGCGGCTATCGCCGCTGATACTACGGCAACCAGAGCAGTTGTGTGAAAAACACGCATCGAAGTCCTGCCAGTTTTATTTGATGACGAGAGCCTACAACCAGTACCGGGCACATCCGATTATCAATAACTTTTTTCCGTACCAGAACCGGCGCACGCCGCTTCAACGTCTCACAATTTTCGTGAGAGTCAAGCACAATCATAAAATAAACAATTCTGGAATATAGTCATTGACATTCAATCTCACGCTGTAAATAAAAATACATGAATCACAATTATTCGACAGGATGACCGCACATGGAACCCATGTCCAGCACGGTATCCGTGTACATACTGCCTCCCCTCATTTCCCTCCTTTTCAGCATCATACTTATATTTGTTGTTCTGGCCCGTGGCAGGCTTCGGGCGGAGAACATATATTTCGCGCTGGCATGCTTACTATGGGGGCTTCTCTACTTCGTGTTCATTTCGCACCATGTGGTGAACGACATGGACGTCATCATGAAAATCGAGCGGTCCGTGCACTTCTTCTTCGTCTTCATAGCGCCGGTGAGCATCATCTTCATCCACCGCGTAACCGGCACCGAGCGGCGCGCACTGGAAATCATCCTCCTGGTTATAGCTTTTTTCATTTCCCTGTCGACGCAGACCGGTTATTACATCACCGGGCTTAACAGGTTCGACTGGGGCTACATCGCGAAGGCGGGGCCGTTTTTCCACCTGTTCTCCGCCACCAGCGCGATGGTCACGGTGTACGCCATCACGGTGAGTTACCGGAGCTTCCGGCGCGAGCGAAACGAAATCCGCCGCCTGAAGATCAAGTACATCTTCGCGGGCTTCGTGCTTACCGCCTTCATGTCGCTGTTCAACGTGCCGGCAATGAACGGGATCGATTTTTATCCCCTGGGAAACTACAGCTTCGTTCCCCTCACCGTCATGGCCTACGGCCTTCTGCGTTACGAGATCATCGACGTCAACCAGCTCCTCCTCAAGTCGATAACCTGGCTGATTTCCCTTATTTTCACCTCATTACTCATCGGTGCCTCTTACTTCCTCCTTTTACAACATGCGGCGCCGGGAAACACCCTGCTGCACGCAGTGGTCTTCGTTTGTACGGGTTTGCTCGCGCTCCTCTACACGCACTTCGCGCATCCAAGGCTGAACGCCTTCCTCCAGAGCAGGGCCCTCGACTACCACATGCTCGCCGACGAATATACCGCGCAGATGATCAGGCTGAAGTCGATGGACGGGCTCATAACCGCGATTTTCTCCATGCTG
>JAGODF010000141.1 GCA_017998375.1 Spirochaetota bacterium | reverse complement strand
TCTTTATCTCCGAGAATTGTTCGATGGTCGTGGTGGGCAGGGTTCATATCTTCATGGAAAGCCTGTTCATCCCGAAGGAAAGCACCACCGAGGGGGCGAAGTGGATGAACATGATGATGTAGATCTTCATCTTGTACATAAGCGTGGTGCTGCCGCCGTAGTTGTAGATGTTGTTCTTGAAGGCCTCCATGGCCGCGCCAACCGCCTCTCCGATGAAGAGCGCCACTGAAAAAATGATCGCGGCGTTGACCAGCGCCACGGCGATGTTGTTCCTGCGTATTTCCTGGAAATCGTCGATGTTGCGCGTGAGCGCGCTGAACACCTTCATGAAAAGAAAAAGCGTCAGTGTGCCGAACAACAGGGACAGTATGACATAGACAAGTCCGTACACGAAAACATCAAGCTGGGTTGACATGGCGGTCTCCTCGATCCGTGCTGGTGAACGGCCTGAACGGCCGCAGTTCATAGTGGCACCCGCATGATAGACCCGTATTTTGATTTAGTCAATGATTTTCCGGAGAAATTATTCTTGAAAATAAACGAAGAGAATGTGAAAGTATATTCTCATCCCCATTTGCGCACATGGACCAATAAATGCACTCATTTGACAGCCTGCAGCGTATCAGCGAAAACGTGAGGGTACTCCCGCGGGGCGGATATCTCGTCGATACGCCCGCCGGGTATATCCAGTTCGGTTCCCCGCCGGAAACCATCAAGGACACCATGACCTTCGAGAAGGGGGTCCCGAAGGTTTTCGTCCTCACCCAGGACCTCTTCAACTGGATAAAGGGGATCAGCGTCGCGGAGATAGAGTTCCCCATGTACTACAACTTCTTCATAAAGAAGCGGAAGACGCTTGTAGTCTGCACGAAGGACCAGCACAGTATGATGCGGCGCGTCCTCCAGGAGGCGCTCTTCGGCCCGCGGAACCTCGACATCACGGGCGACTTCGATCTTTCCGGCGGCGATATCGGGATACCCGACCTGAAAAGCGAGATGAACTATTTCCGGAAAGGGCTGAAACTCACAGACCTGATGGACTTCGGCATATTCACGGGCGGGCACTACACCCACCAGGGAGTCCGCGTCTCAATGCGCCAGGGAGGAGATTTCACGGTGGAACACGAGGGGAGGGTGATAGCCCGTGTTCCCGGCAGGGTTGAATACAAGCCCACCTATCTCATAGGAGAGCGCCTGCCGGAACCGTACATGCCGCCGCTATTCAGCGTCACCTGCCTGGGGCCGAGCCACGGCTTCGATCCCGAGGAAAATACTTCCGGCTTCATCATCTGGCTCAACCACCAGGGCATCATGGTGGACCCGCCGGTGAACTCCACGGAGTGGCTCGAGGACTCCAACGTCAATCCCAAGCTGATCGACAGCATCATCCTGACCCACTGCCACGCGGACCACGACGCCGGGACATTCCAGAAAATACTCGAGGAATCGAAGGTGACCATCTACACTACGGAAACGGTGATGATGAGCTTCCTCCGGAAATACTCGGCGCTTTCGGGCACTCCCACCTCGTATCTCATGAAGCTCTTCGAATTTCATCCCGTGAAAATTGGAAGCCCCGTCTATATACACGACGGCCGCTTCGACATGTTTTACACCCTCCATTCGATTCCCACGATTGGATTCCGGATGGAATTTCAGGACCAGAGCTTCGTCTATTCGTCGGACCACAACAACGATCCGGACATCCACAACGACCTGGCGGAGAAGGGCCTCATCGGACCGGACCGCCACCGGGAGCTCACGCACTTTCCCTGGGACTCCAAGGTCATCTATCACGAGGCCGGGATACCGCCGCTGCACACCCCGGTGAAGCACCTGGATTCCCTCCCGGACGAGGTGCGCAGGCGGATAGTCGTGTATCACATAGCGAAAAAGGACTTCCCGGCGTCCACCGACCTGCGCCTTGCCAGGTTCGGCATCGAGAACACCCTCTACTTCGAGACCACGCCGCCGCGCTTCGAACAGGCGTCGAAAATCCTCGGGCTGCTCAAAAACCAGGACTTTTTCCACGATCTGCCCATCGAGAAGGCCCAGGAATTCCTCTCCATCGTCGAGGAGGAACGGTACGCGAAGGGCGACCTCATTATAAAGAAAGGCACCAAAGGCGACAAGTTCTACATAATCTACTCCGGCAACGTCTCCGTGGACAGCGGCGGACTCGATGAGAAGAAGATCTACGGCACCTACGAATATTTCGGGGAGGTAGCCCTGGTCACCGAGCAGAACCGCGCTGCCGACGTGATGGCAGAGACCGATGTGGTGGTCTATACGATAGAGCGGGACAAGTTCCTCAACTTCATCGTGGGCACCGACTTCGAGAAGGCCCTCCGCCGGCTGGCGCACATCCGCAACAGCGAGACCTGGAACCTGCTCTCAATGAGCCCCTTTTTCCGCCACTGCACGGCATCGCAGAAGACCTGGCTGGAATCGATCTTCATACCCGTGGAGAGGGAACCCGGCGTCATTCTCCGCGAGGGCCGGAACATCGAGCGCCTGTACATCATCAGGGGCGGCGAGGTGAAGGTATCCAGGAAGGGGAAAACGCTCGCGACACTGCGGAAGGGTGATTTCATCGAAACGCTCATGGACGTCCACAGGGGGAAGAAAGCCCAGTACACTTTTTCAAACGACGGGCCGGTATCGCTCTACGCGATGGAGCGTGATGAGATTTTCCGTTTCGCGGAGAAAAATCCCGGTCTCCTGATGAAGCTCGTCTACGACTTCCGCTGATACGGAGCCTGCCTTGAAACACCTGAAAATCGGCGAGTACGAGTGCTTCCTTCTGCCCGACGGCCTGTTCCGCCTGGACGGCGGCTCCATGTTCGGCGTGGTGCCCAAGACGCTCTGGAACAACGTGTTCCCCGCCGACGGGCAGAACCGCATCCTCCTCGCCTCCACCGCGCTCCTCGTAGCCGGAAAGGGCATTCGTCTCCTTGTGGAGGGCGGTGCCGGAGACGTGTTCCGGGGCGATACGAAGCTTCTGAAGATCTACGACATCGAATCGACAGGAACGATGGATGATGAGCTACGGAAGGCCGGCTATACGGCGGAGGATATCACCCACGTCTCCTACACACACCTTCACTGGGACCATGCCGGTAACGCCTGCCGCTTTAACGATTCCGTTGGCTTTGTCCCGAGGTTTCCCCTGGCGCGCTACATCGTCCAGAATGGAGAGTGGGAGATGGCCCTTTCCGGCCACCCCGCCAACCGCGGAAGCTACATGCCGGAAACCCTCGCCCCGCTGAAGGCCGCCGGTCTCCTGGATTTCGCGCACGGCGACCATTCGCTGAACAGCGATATCTCATTCAGGGTGACGGGCGGCCACACGGAACATCACCAGGTGATGATGCTCCGCTCCGGCAACGACCGCCTGGTCTTCTGGGGAGACCTCATACCCACCTCGAAACACGCGCATATTCCCCACATCATGGCCTACGACAGGCTGCCGCTGCAGACCTACGACCGAAAGAAGCAGCTCCTCGAAGAGACCTGCGACGAAGGATACATATCGGCCTTTCCCCACGACCCGGAGCCGTCTTTCGCGCGAATACGGTTCGATGGCCGCAGGTATTCTTCCTCGCCAATATAAAACAACAGCTGAAGAGCTATTCCATGGGGATACGCCGGCAAATTGTATTGACGCGTCGCCCGCCGGCACTGCTACTGTATCGGCAATGAAACCATTCGACAGACGAGTCATGATAGCTTTCCTCGCCATTATCGCGGTCGCGACGGGCCTGCCCGACGTTCCGGGACATGTCTCCCTTTTCGCCGCAAAAAAACGCCATTCGAAAAGCAGAAAACCGGTTCCCCAAAAAATCGAAGAGAAAATCGTCACGGGAACGAAAACAGTCACTCTCGGCGATGCCACCCGCGCGATCATACCACTGAACTTTGCCGTGGGCGCACCGGAGAAGTTGGAATTCGCCGGTGACGATTTCATCATCCACGTCTACGCGAAGCGCTTCGCCCAGGGAAACGCCGCGTACATTGAAGTGCGCCCGCATCCAGGGGAAAACCTCCCGCGCCGCCTCTCCCTTCGCGCCGCCTTCGAAGGGACGGAACTCATATTGACAAAGTTGCAATGGGGATACCGGGGTCTTTTCGCACTTCCGCCCGATCTCAAACCCGGTATCGCGATGCTGGAAGTGAGCAGCCGCGGCGGCCGTTCGGACAGGACATACCGGTATCCGCTGAAAGTGCACCCGACCAGGTTCGAAACATACAGGAGCAGGCTCCATCTGGGAAAATATTCAGACCGTGACCTCTTCAAGAAACATCCGGAACTGGTGGAAAAATACGCGCGCGAAAAGAAGAAGAAGGAAGAAGTCTTTGCGCGTGTCGGTACGGATGCCATCAAAAACGCAGTCAGCCATCCCCGCGACTATCACCGCGTTACGTCGTCTTTCTATGCGAAACGGATATACGACCGCTACTACCTGAAAAACAGGAAAAAAATCCGGGTGAAAGCCAGGGTGTCTCATCACCAGGGCCTCGACCTCTTCGGAAGGACTGGTGCTCCCATCTACGCCGTTGCCGACGGCACGGTGGTTATAGCTGAGGAAATGCACTACGAAGGAAATCACACGGTGATAGACCACGGTGCCGGCGTCTTTTCGCGCTACATGCATCAGAGCGAGATCCTCGTGAAGGCAGGGCAGAAGGTGAAAGCGGGCGACCTGGTGGGAAAAGTTGGGGATACGGGCATGGTAACCGGACCGCATCTTCACGTGGGACTCGCGATCCGGGGCATTCCCGTGGATCCAGTGAGTCTCCTGTGGCTTCCCATCAGTGGCGAGTGATATCGCGGCTAAAGGCTTGTTCTTGGGCAGGAAATGACCGTGTCCGATACGCCGTCGGACGATATCAACCGGCTGTATTCGCCGCCCCAGAACCGGCAGGTCACGGCTGTTCCCTTGTGGTCAACATGGTGAAAACACTTTTTGCAGTTGTGCAGTTTCATCGCTAATCCCATGCCTCTCTACAATAATTTTCGATATTTTCCTCGATTTTATACATAAATATTTTGAGTATCACATTTATTGTGATACAGTGTAGTATGCCGATTTTACTGATACAATCCACCCAAATGATGGTAGCATGAAAAAGGTCCTGATCGTAGAGGACGAAATCATTACAGCCCTGGAGCTGAAGAGCATTCTTGAGCGGAACGGCTACGAGGTGGCTGCGTCGGCCATGAGCGGCGAGGAAGCCATTCAGGAGGCATCGGCGAAACGTCCCCACCTTATCCTGATGGATATCGGGCTCCTGGGAGAAATGGACGGCGCGGACGCCGCATCATACATCCTCCAGCGCTACCGCATGCCGATCATATTTCTCACGGGCAACACCGATCCCATGACCCGGAAGAAGGCCATGGATCTGAACCCCGCGGGATACGTGGTCAAGCCCTTCGACGAACGCCAGCTCCTCGGGATGATCGGCTCAATCCTCAATGTATAAACGCTGCAATTGCGGCTGAACCGACAGGAGGTCATTCCATGCTGAAAAAATTATTGTGCGCGGCCTTCATGTTAATGGTCCCGGTCCTCTCCCCGGCTGAAGACACGCTGGTCACTATATCCCCCCTCTACGACAATCCCGCCTTCAGGCTCGGCGGCCTGGACGTGAAGTTCATCAAGTACGACATGCAGAGGTACCGCGTCGGCGCCGAGTGGCGGTGGACCATTAACTTCTGCGAGGTTGTCGTAAACGGGCATGTGGTGGCGAAGATCAACTCCGAGGCTGCGTCTGAAGGCCAGTCGTTCACTGCCGCTGTGGCTGGCAAGAGCGTACACGTCGCGATCAGGTCGATGCCGAAAGTGACAGCGCAGATGGGATGCAGGGGCCCCGTCCAGCCCTGCTGGACGAAGAGCACTCCGGTATCACGCGCGAAATCCATCACCCTCGAGATACGCGTGGATCCTCAATGACCTGCGACGAGAGGAGTTCGGCGTTGAAGGTGAGCAGGTACAGCGCCGTATCGCCCTCTATTTGCCTTTCCACCGCGTGTCCCAGTTTCCTCATGTGATTGATCAGCATCACCATCTGGCGGTTCTCCAGGAGCACCTCCAGCGTGAAGCCCGAAAAGCCCTGCCGGTGGGCAAGCTGCATCAGCCTCGTGAGGAGCAGAATGCCCAGACCCCGGTTCTGCCTCTCGTCGCGCACGGCTATGGAGAAGTTTGCGAAGTTCGGGTCCTCCATCACGTAGCGGGCGAAACCCATCACCACTTCGCGCTCGCCGCTGGTCGTCACGGCGAGGAGGGTCATCTCCTTCATGTAATCGATGACGACGATTTTCTGCAGGTGTTCGTGAGGCATCTCCTTCTGAAGCGAAAAATACCGGTAGTACATGCTCCGGTCCGAGAGTGAGTAGATGAATTCTTTCAGCAGGGGTTCGTCGGAAATCTTCACCGGGCGCAGGAGAACGGGCATGCCGGATCGGGTGACGCGGCGCGCCTCGAGCTCTTCCGGGTACTCGCCGGCGCGCCCCGTGATGAAGGCCTGGTCCTGAAAGACCAGGTTTTTCCTCCGCGCCTCGTCCATCAGCCAGGGGCGGAAAGAGGGGTGGGCGATACGGATGAGTTCCATGGCGCGCTCGCGTATGTTCTTGCCCATCAGGTTCGCCACGCCGAACTCCGTGACCACGTAATGCACGTCGCCGCGGTTCACCGTGACGCCTTCCCCCTCGCGGAGAAACGGCACGATGCGCGACACGGTGCCGTTCTCCGCGGTGGAGCGAAGCACCAGGATGGACCTGCCGTCCGGCGACAGGAGCGCCCCGCGGACGAAGTCCGCAGTGCCGCCCAGCCCGCTGTAGAAGTGGGTTCCGATTGATTCCGCTGTCGCCTGCCCGGTGAGGTCCACGGAAAGCACCCCGTTGATGGCGGTCATCCTGCGCTGCCGCGATATCACCACGGGACTGTTGGTATAGTCGATCCGGCGCAGCTCCACCGAGGGGTTCGCGTTGATAAAGCGGTATGATTCACGCGATCCCATACAGAACGTGGCGACGGTTTTCCCTGAATCAACGCTTTTCGCCGAGTTGTCCACCGCGCCCACGCGCATGAGATGCACCAGGCCGTCGCTCAAAAGCTCCGTGTGAATCCCCAGGCCCTTTTTTTCAGCGAGGAAAGGCAGCACGGCCTGCGCGGTGCTCCCGAAACCGGCCTGTATCGTCGCACCGTCCTCCACCAGTTCGGCGGCGTACCTTCCGATTTTTTCCGTGATTTCATCGATGGGAGTCACGGTGTATTCGAAAAGGGGCTCGTCGCAGAAAAAGGCGAAGTCGATATCGTCCATGCTGATGAGTGCGTCCCCACCCACCCGGGGCATGGATGGATTGATCTGTGCGATCACCAGGGGCGCGGTCTCCACCGCCTGGGGCGTGATATCGACGCTTATACCCAGGCTGAGAATCCCGTCGGCGTCCGGAAGCGAGCATTGGACCAGGGCTGCGTCGAGAGGCAGGAGATTTCTTTCAATAAGCCCGGGAAGTCTCGACAGGAACACGGCGTTGTAATCGCCGTGGCCCCTGTTGACGATCTGCCGGTTTCCGTCCCGCATGGAAAAGCAGTGCTGGCGAAAGAAGTGGCCGAAGCGCTCGTAACGGAACTTTTCCATGCCGAACAGCAGGAGCGTGTAGAGCTCGGAGTCGAACATGTTCTTGGGATTCGATTCTGCGTAGTCCAGGAGCGCGTTCAGCAGGCGGTTCGGCTGGCCGCATCCGGTTCCCATGAAGACGCGCGAGCCCCGTTTTACGCGCTCGAAGGCGTATTCCAGGGGTATGAACTTTTCCGGGTATCGCCGTCGCAGCTCCCCGGCGATCTCACCGGGCGCGATGTCATCGTGCGCGTGCACTTACAGCACCTTGTACCGGCCTTCCAGCCAGTTGCGAAAATCGGAAAAGTACCACCGGGAAAATCTCCGGTCCGACACCCCTCCCGCGAGAGTGGTGTGCGTTTCCCGCGACGCCATGTCGGTGATGAAACGGAAGCTGGGGCTGAACGTGGTGGTCCTTCCCGCGCTCCGGAAGATCTGTCCTTGGGGAATTGTCGCGCGCCCGCCGGGCAGGCTCACCGGGCCCCGGTCGAAACCGAGAAAGCGGGGGAGCTTTCCGCCGAAAAGCAGGTGGGAAATTATTAGACGCCTGGTTTTCCCGTACGCAACCGGCTTCACGGACAGGCCCCTCTCAAGGGCGGCACGGAAGATATCGTCCCGTTCGCCCGCGCCGAACCAGGCGGAGTTTCTCTTCATGAGGATAGTGTCGAAGTTACCGTAATAATCGTTGAAAATCGAGGTTTCGGACAGCAGGTGCTCCATCACCTCCCTCCCCATGCCGTTGTCCCCGAAGACGCCCAGAAGGAGCTCGCGGTACACGGATTCAAAAAGGGTCGCGCCGCACGAGTCCGCCTTGTACGAACAGTCCCAAGCCTTGAGGAGACGGCCGTTTTCACCCGCTGGGATGAGCGGGCGCATCACCTCCATGAACCGCTCCGCCTGCAGGGAGTGGAGGTCGAAATGCATCGCCTTCATGTAATCGACGTCGAGGTCCTTTCCCTGTTTCAGCATCTGAATGATGCGGTTGGCGCGGTAGGGCGCCATGGGGAGGTTGATAGGACGGCATTTCCCCCAGGAGTTCAGGTCCTGGTTCGCGGTGACGATATATCCCTCCGGCGGGTTGTATCGCGAGGGAAGCTGATCGGCGTTGATGTACCCGCGTCCGTGGGTGCTTTCTTCCCAGGCGGGCAGGGGCAGCATGCCGCTCGCGCCCGCGGGCCTGTCGACGAGCCTTCCGGTCATCTGGTAGCCGATGTTGCCATCGGCGTCGGCGATGACCATGTTCCAGGAGCCGCATTCAAGCTTGCGGTAGTGCTCCATGGCCTCGCGCACCGAGGATGCGTGCAGCACCTTCAGGTAGTTCACGTCGCCGGCGCCGCAGCCGCGCGCGGCGGACCAGCGCATCACCAGGTAATGTCCCGCGATAGTGGGATCTCCCTCCAGTACGCCGAGATCGTTTTCGTAGTAGCGCTCCGTCACCGGGGTGCCGCCTTTGACGTTGATGCGCTCCTCCCGGACCCGGAACGGTATCCACCTGTTCCCGCGGCGGTACTTCCCGTCCCGGCACTCTTCCACGAAATAATCTATCATGTCCATGAATGCGAAAGTCGCGCCGAAAGAAATCTTTTTATTGCGCCCGATAAGGATACCCGGGGCGCCGGGAATGCTCGCGCCGACGATCCGGTCGTGGGGAAGCTCCATCACCACTTCGTACCATACGGAGGGAAGCCGGTTCACTTCCAGGTGAGGATCGTTGCAGAAGATCGGTTTCCCAGAACGGGTGCGGGAGCCGGACACGGCCCAGTTGTTGCTGGCGATGAACTTCGGCACCTTCTGGAGCCATTTCAGCGCCTCGGGGGCCAGGGGATTCATCAGCGTGACTTTTTTCATAAGCCCGTAATCGATCCTGTCGCCGAGGTAGGGGAAGAGTTCCCGGAGCTTGCGCTCCTCCACGCCGTGCTGTATCATCTGGACAATGAGCTTTTCCATGGCGCCCTGGGCGTCACCCAGGCCGATGAAGCCCATAATTTTCGCGATCATGAGGGTGTCCCGCAGTTCGAGCGGTTCCGGCCTGTATTTCAGCAGCCGGAATTCCATGACGGGACCGTTCTTGT
>JAGODF010000140.1 GCA_017998375.1 Spirochaetota bacterium | reverse complement strand
ATGTAAGGCCTGCGCCCATGAAATTGAAGCTTGAAAAGAACGAACTCCGCGTCGCCGTCTTCATCCTGATACCGCTGGCGATACTCCTCATCTTCGTCGTGGTGAAGCTCGGTTATTCCTTCGCCAGCTCCACCATGGACATCTACCTGAAGGTCGACAACATCTCCGCCATCAAGAAAGGGAGCGCGGTGAAGATCAAGGGCTACACCGTGGGGCGCGTGGTGGAGATCATCCCGGTTTACGAGCCGGCGCTCCACTTCCTGGCGGTGATGCGGATAGAGAGCGGCGCCACCATCTACGAGAACTGCACGGCCATCATCCAGAACCAGAACATCATCGGCGACCCGGTCATCGAGATACAGAACCCGGAGGTCATCACCACGGCCCTGCGCGAAGGCGCCGTGCTCGAGGGCACTGAATACGCCAACCTCGAGGCGCTGCTGCAGAACATCAATTCGCTGGTGACGACCATCAACCAGGTGGCTTCGAACCTTACGGACATCACCTCCGAGAGCAAGGGCAATATCCGCGTACTGATGGGGAACCTCGCCACCACGGCGGGCACCTTCAGCACCATGCTCGCGAGCTCGCAGAAGGACATCCTGGAGACGCTCACCTCATTCCGGAAGACCGCGAAAACCATGGACGAGATTTCCATCGAGCTGAAGAAACACCCGGTGAAGTTCCTGTTCCAGAAGTGATCCGTTTTGCATGCCCTACATCAGCGTAATAATCCCCGCATACAACCGCGCCGAGTCCCTCCGGCGGGCGGTCGATTCCGTGCTGGCGCAGACTTTCCGCGACTTCGAGCTCATCGTGGTGGACGACGGTTCCACGGACGGGACGCCATTACTTGAGGAGGAATACGCCGGCAGCGCGCGCTTTCTCCGGCAGGATAACCGCGGCGTGAGCGCGGCGCGGAACCTGGGCATACGCGGGTCGGTATCGCCCCACATCGCCTTCCTGGACTCCGACGACCTCTGGCTCCCGGGAAAACTCGCCGCGCACCGCGAGTTCATCGAGCGCAATCCGTCGATCAGGCTCCACCAGACCGACGAGAAGTGGGTGCGGGACGGCCGCGCGGTGAACCCCATGAAAAAGCATGAAAAGCCGGAGGGCGATATCTTCCTCCCCTCACTCCGCCTCTGCCTGGTGAGCCCCACCTGCGCCTGCCTGGAGCGCGCGCTCTTCGACGAGTACGGCCTCTTCGACGAGGCGCTCCCCGCCTGCGAGGACTACGACCTCTGGCTCCGGATAACCTGGCGCGAGAAGGCGGGGCTGATACGGAAAAAGCTCGCGCTGAAGCACGGCGGCCACGACGACCAGCTTTCGAGGAAATACGGGGCGATGGACCGCTTCCGGGTCTACTCGATCTGCCGGCTGCTGGCGTCCCGCGGCGCGGAGATGCCAGCGAACTTTCGCGAGGAGGCGATTCGCGTGGCGCGGGAGAAGTGCGTGATACTGGCGGACGGGGCGCGGCGGCGCGGCAGGGACGATTTCGCCCGCAGCGTGGACGATATCATCGCCTGGCTGGATCGCGGTAGCTGTAGCAGTAGAGATTTTGCGCGCCTCGTAGAAGAATGACGTCCTCGCCGAAGGCGCAGTCGAGGAACGGCTCCTCGTCGATGGATCGCGAGAACAGCGCCTCGCCGGATTCCCTGAGCAGGTAGAACTGGGCGCCGCCCTTCTCCCGGCTGTAGGCCAGCGCGTAAAGCCCGTTCCGGTAGTCGATCGCCGCGTGGCCTTCCCGCTGGGGAGGCAGGGCCATCTCCAGGTCGATGTCGCAGTCGTCGTCGGTCACCACGAACCGGTCCCGGTCGATGAGGGCGACGCTCCCCGCGTTGTTCACCGAAAGCGGCATCCTCGTCAGGTGCGCGGACTTCAGCTTCATTTCATCCTCGGATTTCCGCTTTGAGTCGCAGAGCCGCACGAAATCGCCGGCGGTCCCGCCGTAGTGCACCGCGAGGTAGCGCCCGTCGGGGCTGACGGCCAGGCTCTTCACCATGGCACCCGCGGGCGCGGCGCCCTTCAGCGCCACAGTGCCGTCCGCACCCAGGAGCCAGTAGTTCCCGTCGAGGAAACCCGCCGCCGCGCAGTCCGAGCCTTTCGCGAAAGCGATGCCCGTGCAGAAGCGGCCCGATATCGACTTCACCCCGGCCTCGGCGCCGTTGAAATCGACGACGCGGATCTTCCCGTGGTCGCCGTTGAGAAGGAGCACCAGCTTCGCGCTCCGCGACAGGTGCGGATACTCCAGGGACTTCATCTTCCAGAACCGCTCGCCTTTGATATTGAAGAACTCCACGGCGCGTCCCACCTTCTGGTACTCGGCGAGATACTCGCCGTTCCCGCTGACGGCCACGAGCCTGTCCTGCGCGACAAAGGATCCCTTCACCGCCCCCGACGCGTCGAGAAGAAACGCGCCGCCGGTCACCAGGAGTGGCGGCAGCAGCTGTTTCGCCAGCTCCGCGCGCGGAGACCGCTCTATTCCTTCCGGCGCGGCGACGGCGCCGTGCCACTCGGGGTACAGCTCGAAACCGCCGGTGGGTTTGACAACGGGAAGGAAGCCGATAAGGGTCCCCGCGAGGAGGCCTATGATGAAAAATTTCATGGCGGTGTCAGTCCTGTAAAAAGCTCTTGAGGCGCTGGCTCCGGGAAGGATGGCGGAGCCGCCGGATGGCCTTTTTCTCTATCTGCCTGATGCGCTCCTTGGAAAGATTGAACTCCTCCCCGATCTGCTGGAGCGACATGGGCTTGTACCCGTTGAGGCCGAAGCGCATCTTGATGATCTCGCGCTCGGCGTCGGTGAGCTCGGCGAGCACGTTGTCGAGCGCGCTCTGGAGTGACTCGTCCAGCACCTTCTTGTCGGGCGACTCTACGCGCGAGTCCTCCACCATGCTGAGGATGGAGGTGTCCTCGGAATCGCCGAAGGTCGCGTCGAGGGAGATGTAGTCCTGCGAGATGTTGCGCAGGTGGTTGATCTCGTCGTCGTCCATGTCCAGCTCCTCGGCGATCTCGCCGGGGCTGGGCTCGCGCCCCAGCTTGTTCTCGAGCTTGTTGTGGACTTTCTCTATTTTCTGCATGTCCGCCGTGCGGTTCAGCGGCAGGCGGATGAGCGATGTTTTCTGTGAGATGGCCAGAATGATGGCCTGCCGTATCCACCAGACCGCGTAGGAGATGAAGTGATAGCCGCGGTCGGGATCGAACTTCTCGGCCGCCTTGATGAGGCCCATGTTCCCCTCGTTGATAAGGTCCAGGAGGGAGATGCCGCTGGTCTGGTACTTCTTGGCTATTGAAACGACGAAGCGGAGGTTTGCCTGGATGAGTTTTTCTTTCGCGGCGTCGTCGCCCTCGCGGGCGCTCCTGGCCAGTGCGTCCTCGTCCTCCCTGTTCAGGAGCGGGATCTTGTTGATCTGCTCGAGGTACCAGGAAATGGAGGAATCGGTGGTGTGGTCCTTGCCTTTTTTCTTCTTCTTGTGGTGCGGACGCGGCCTGGCGTCGTCATCGGCGTCGAAGGGGTCTATGTCGCCCTGAATGCCCGAAAGGATGGAGGCCGCCGCGTCGTAGTCGTCATCGGAGAACAGGGCGCGTTCACCCCGCCTGAATATGGGTTCCTCGTCCAGGGGAAGCGGATCCTCCCCGGTATCGTGGACCTTCCTTTTCTTTTTTTTGTCGCCGTGCTCCATGATCCGCACACTTTTTCGGTTGATAGGCGCTTCCGTCCGCGGGGCCCTATAAAAATTCCCCGGGACCGGCATGGCAAACGCTACCCGGTCAGATGGGACAATGTCAAGCATCTTTATTCAAGCAGCTTTTTCACACCGGGGCAAAATATTGTTGCCATTATTGGCTCTCCCCCGTTAGGCTACAGGCGGCTGATTTTCGGCGCGTTCCCGGCCGTTGGCCCGCGGCACCCCGCATATTGAATACACCGGAATCAGCCTGTCATGCGAAAAAAATTGCGGGAACCCGCCGTGCGCCGGGCTCCATGTCCGGCGACGCGCATAACCCGGAAACACGAAAAAAATTCGCGTATCCGGGAAAAAAATTTCATGTTTGCCGCGTGACTATCGTACTTGTTTCCGGGAAGGGAGATTATGAAAAGACACAGGTTTTTCTCGTTTGTACTGGCGGCGGGGCTTGTTGCGATTGCCTCGGACGCGTTTCCCATCACCGGGGAGGAGGCGCTGGCGAAATTCCAGGGCAGGATGAACGGCATCAGGACCATGCGGGGCACCATTTCGTGGACCGACGAGTCGGGATTCATCTACACCGGGAATTTCAAGTACATGGCGCCCGGGAAGGTCCACGTGAAATTCACCCCGTCCGGAAAGATAATCGCATCGAACGGCAGAAAGCTCTACGTCTACAACCCTTCCAGCAACATCTGCGGCATCCAGGAACTGGGCGGCGGGCACTCAGGCGGCATCAGCGCCCTGGTCGGCGGCTACATGGCCATCGCCTTCGGCGGCGCCGGGGGCTACACCATCAAGCTCAGCGGGAACGACAGGCACTACACCAACATCACCCTGGTCACCGACGGCTCCTTCATGCTGAAGAAAGCGGTGCTCAAGACGAAGGACGGCGGCGGGACCACCATCTCGCTTTCCGGGGTCATCACCGGCGAGGGAATATCGCCCGGCACCTTCGACTTCAACGTACCGCCGGGGGCGCAGACGGTGAACAATCCGCTCAACATCAAGTGAGGACACGTGAGGATACCAGCGACAATCGCCGCGCTTCTTCTCCTGGCCGCCCTCGGGGCGGGACCTGCCGGGGCCACTGAAAGGTACTACACCTTCATGGGCCTCACCGGCGGTTTCGGCGTAAACCAGGTGTCATACAGCGGCTGGGTGGTTGATTCACAGAAGAACCTCGACCTCTCGGGGAGCTACTACAGCGCCGGCCTCGTTGCCTGCGCCGTCATCCGGCAGGTGATCGGGGAGTTCACCCTGCAGTACATGTCTAATTCCGTCAGCGGCGACGGCGTCGACGCTTCGGTCTCGCACATGTACCTGTCGATCGCGGGAAAGTATTTCTACACGCTCTCGCCGGCGTTCCACCTCACCGCGGGACTGGGCCTCTACGGCGACGCGCCGCCGGCCACACTGGAGTACGAGGGAGGGGGCGGTCTTCTCGCCCTCGCCGGCGTGATGGTCAACCTGACCTTCGACCTCCGGCTCATGGCGGACGTCATCGGCCGCTACGGCTCCTTCGGCCTGGGAGAGGGCTCCACGAAGATCTCCTACGGCGCCGCGCTCTCGGTCGTGTACAGCGTTGGCAGAATTTAAAAAGACCCTTGAGGGCGCTGCCGTTCCCTCACTGGTCACCCTGCTTCTCGCACTCTCAGCCACGACAATCTCCTACGGGTACGCCTTCGGCTCCGCGGCGGAACTCGTCTTCGGAGCAGTGACCGGCATCGCCGCGCTGGCCCTCGCCTTCGCCATGCTGCGGGATTCCTGCCACTGTGGAAAAGGCCCGTCTGGCACGGCACGCGCCGCGTTCCTCAGCCTTCTGGTTCCGATCTGCATCGCCGCGGTCCCCGCGTACCGTATCTCGACCATCATGGCTGCCGACGCGGCGGACCCGGGCAGCGGCCCGGTGAGGGCGGCCGTCACCAGCGTCCGCATGCTCCGATACTCGCTTGAAACAGAACTGGCGTGGCGGTCCCCGGGGAGTGGCGTGATGTTAAAGATAAGGGCCTACTTTCCGACGGGCACGGAGATAGGCGAAGGCGACGAAATACGGTTTTCCCGGCGGCCCCGGGCCCTCGCGGGGAAAAACGCGTCCAGCCAGTTCGCCCGGGGCCTCCAGCGGAGGGGCATCACCCACACCGTCTCGCCTGGCACGGGGGAGTTCGAGGTGACCGGGAGGGCGGCCCCGACGAAGCGCCGGCAGTTCCAGCGGCGACTCGCGGAGCGGATCGGCCGGCTTTTCGATCCCGGGACCTCTGCGCTCCTGAAAGGGCTCTATTTCGGGAACGCGAACCATATCGGGAAGGACACCGTGTATCATTTCACCCGCTCCGGCGTACTGCACATACTTTCCGCGAGCGGGTCCCACCTGACGACGCTGGCCTTTCTTCCCGTGGCGCTGCTTGGGCTTTTCCGCGTCGACCGGCGCGCCATCTTCATCCTGGTGGCCGCGGTGCTGGCCGCCTATATCTACATCACCGACCTGCCGGTATCGCTCCAGCGCGCCTTCATCATGTTCTGCGTCGGCGGAATCTGCCTGCTGCTGGACTACGAGCGCAACGCCCTGAACGCGCTCTTCCACTCGGCTGCCGCCATCGTCGTAATGCAGCCGTGGGAGATATACTCGCTCGGATCACAGCTCACCTTCGGCGCGACGCTGGGCATACTGCTCTTTTACGGGGGCTACCGCGATTCCCTCGCGAAACTGCCGGCGCTCCTTCGAAACCCGCTCGCGCTCACGCTCTCGGCGCAGTCGCTCATCTTCCCCGTCCTCGCCTTCCGTCTCGGCGAGATCAACATCATCTCCCTCGCGGCGAACCTGGTCGTGGTCCCGCTGGTGGAGCTGGTGTTCACCGGGTCCGTCTGCATTCTGCTCCTGGATATGGCGTCGCCCGCGGCGGCCCACGCCCTGGCGGCGTTCCTGGATATCTGCCATGCCGCCGGCGTTCGGTCAGCAGTCTTTTTCTCGTCGCTTCCGGGGCACTTCTCCCCCGGAAGCCTCGCGCCGGCGCTTGTCGTCCCGTACATTCTCTATCTCGCGCCCCTTCTGAAGATCACGCGCAGTCGTCCGCCCGCGGCGCTCTGCCTTCCCGCCGCCTGCGCCGCCGCGTGGGTGATACTCGCGCCGATCCCCATGAGACCGGGCGAAATCGCCGTGCTGGAGACGCCGCACACCAGGGCCGCCTTCACGCTGATGGATGGCGTGGCGCACATAGCCGGAAAAGTGGGTTCGGTGGAGGACGCCAAGCTGCTCGCGCGGGAGGTGAGGAACACCGGCGCGGGAAAAGTATCGCTCCGGCTCGCGGGGATCGAATTCGGCAGCATCGGCGCCGCGTCACACCTCGCGAAGAACCTCAACCTGGCGGCGTTCACCATCGAGGGGAATTTTATCTACGGGAAATACCTGGACGGACTGCTCTCGGTGCTGGACCGGGACGGCGTGCGCCTTTTCATGGAAGGCGGTTCTCCGGCGGCGTCACCAGAAACGAAGAAGAGCGATGCGTTCGCCCGGGAAAGGGCCGCATCGCTCCTTCAAAAAGCGATAACCGCTGCCGCGGAGACGGGTAGAACAGCCGGTGGGCCCCCGCGAATGGTGCGGTTCGATACTACTGAAGGTCCTGGAGGCGATTGATCCAGTCGCCCCGCTTGTCCTGCCAGTTCTCGAACTGGGTGGAGAAAGTGAAGGAACCCTCGAGCTCCATAAGAAAGTCCCGAAGCTGGGCAATGGAGCCTGCATTGGTGACGCCAGACATCCAGCCCTCGCGGCGGTCGCGCCAGCTCGCCTTCTGCGCGGCGTACTGGATGTTGGTCTCGAATTCAATGATAAGCTTCTTGAGCACACCCACGTCGTTCTGCGCGTTCTTCACGTCCTGCGCCCAGGCGGCCTTGCGCTGCTGCCAGGTATCGGTCTGGGAGAGGGGCTGTACGCTGGCCTCCACCTCGATGAGGAGATCTCCCAACGTGCTCTTCTTCTTGCAGGAAAGCCCGGCGAAGGCCAGGGAAACAGCCATGGCGATGATGATAAAAGTGCTTACGCGTTTCATTGTGTACCTCCATGCAATCCGGCGGGAAACGGAACCGACGGACATGTTTTTTACATTATGATTGTCTCCGCCCGCCGGTGTGCCGGGGCGCGGAACAGCGAAAAAACGCTGCCCCGGCGAACCGGGGCGCTTATCGGCATATATCATCCATCGGCGGGAAAAGTCAAGAAAATCTTTACGGGCCCGCGGGGAGCCAGCCTGCGCTTCCGTCCCTTCCGCCACATTGTACGCGCTGATACGCATCCGCGCCTTCCGGAAAAATCATCCTTTACAAAATCCGCGGACGCGCCATCATGCATATCATGAACATGCCCGGCTATCCCGTCACCGTAACTATCGACATTGCCTGGAGCGACCTGGACGCGCTCGGCATGGTGAACAACGTGCTCTTCTATCGCTACTTCGAGAAGGCGCGCTTCGAGTATTACGCGCGCCTGGGCATGGAGCCCGGCGTCCTCCGGGGCAACATCGGCCCCGTGATGGCGTTTTCGTCATGCACCTACCTCGCATCGCTCACCTGGCCCGACACCGTCACCGTGGGCGCCAGGATCCGTGAGATCAAGACGACGAGCCTCGTCATGGAGTTCGCGATCGAGAGCGGGAAGTCCGGGCGCACCGCTACGGGCGAAACGGTCATCGTGATGGTCGATTACGGCACCGGGGAGAAGGTGCCGGTGCCGGAGGATATCAGGCGCGCTATTGCGAAGATCGAGGGGAAATAATGACGCACGCGGCCTATAGCTATCTACAAACGTCCCCGCATACCGATAACTATCGGTACTATCAGACATTGGGAGCGATAGTTATCTACAAACGGTACCGCCAACCGATAACTATCGGCCATATCGGCCACTTCCAGCGATAGTTATCCACAACCGCTATCGCCGACCGATAACTATCGGCCATATCATCCGCTATCCCCCCTCCCCAACCCTGAAAAATTGCTTGATTTATCCCCCACCGCTGATATTATGTCGCCTCGTTCTTTACACCGCAGGCAAAAAACTCCATGGACACGGAACTGAAAGGAAAGGAAGCCACCTCCGACGAGGCCGGCCTGTTCGACGTCCCGCTGCCGGACGCGGGCCCCGTCGAGCGCCACGGCCGCATCGAGTACCAGGACGAGATCCGGGAGATGCTCGCTGCCGGCGACATCGGCGACGGCGAACGCTTCGCGTTGAAGACCGAGGCCTGGGTGCTCCAGCTCGCCTACTCCAACGACAAACTCCTGTCGCTCTCCAACTCGCGCACCCAGATCCTGGCGCACCAGGTGGAGTCGACGCACCGCGTCGTGAGCGCACTGGAGCCGCGTTTCCTGCTGGCCGACGAGGTGGGGCTGGGCAAGACCATCGAGGCGGGGCTGGTGCTCAAGGAGATGATCTTCCGCCACGGGCACAGGCGCATCCTCGTCGTCTGCCCGGCGTCCCTGGTGCTGCAGTGGCAGAACGAGCTCAGGAGCAAGTTCAACGAGGAGTTCGCCGTGGTGGACCGCCACGCCCTGGCCAGGATGCGAAGGGCCGCCGGGGGCGACAATCCCTGGCTCGCCGCGGAGAGGATCATCTGCTCACTGGACTTCATCAAGAGTAAAATGAACATGGAGCTCCTGGGCGCCGTGAGATGGGACACCGTGGTCATCGACGAATCGCACCGGCTCCGGAGGGACTCGCTCCGATCCACCCTCGCCTACGCCGCCGGTGAGACACTTTCCGCGCGGACGAAATCGCTCCTCCTGCTTACGGCCACCCCGTTCCGCGGCAAGATCGAGGAGCTCTACTACCTCGTCCGGCTCCTTGATAAAAATCTCCTGGGCCCTTTCCAGACCTTCTACAACGCCTACTGCCTGGGCACCACGGACCTGGCGCCGCTCCGTGAGAAGATATCACGGGTCATCATCCGCCGCACAAAGAAGGACGTGGGCGGCTTCACCCGGAGGATGGCACGCACCATCCGGTTCGAACTTTTCCCGGAGGAGCGCGAGCTCTACGACGCCACCACGCGGTACGTCTCCGAGGAGTACAACCGCGCCATGCAGTCGGAGAACCGCGCCGTGGGCTTCGTGATGACGGTGTTCCAGAAGCTGCTGGCCTCCTCGAGCCGCGCGGTGTACTCGGCCCTCCGCAACCGCCGCCCCCCCCTCGCGGCCAACCCGGAAAA
>JAGODF010000139.1 GCA_017998375.1 Spirochaetota bacterium | reverse complement strand
CCGCCTCTTTTATCTTCTGGAGCGCCACGTCCTGCGAGGGCGGCTGGACCACCTGCTTGAGCTCGCGCACCGACTCCGGCTCGAGCTTCTTGATCACCTCGGCGGGCACTTCCCTCACCTCGTTCTTTATCTGCGTCATCACATCTGCGGAGATTTCCTGGACGGGGATCGCCTCCTTCTTCTCGAAAACGGCCGCCACTTTCTCCGGGGTGAGCTCCACGGCCTGGCTGTTCTCAACCACGGCGGAAACCTCCTCCACCACCTTTCCCTCGCGCACCGGATTGACTGTCACCTTCCCGGCAACCACGTCGATCCTGGCGGTCTTCGCGTCCGCGCTCACGCGGAAACTGGTGCCGCGGACAGCGGCAAGGGTGAGCGGCGTCTTCACGGAGAATGACGTGCCCTTGGCGAGCTTTGATACGACCACGAAAATCTTGCCCTGGTCCAGGGAGAGGCCTGTGCCGCCGCCCTGCTTCTCGCGCAGTTCCGAGACACGCAGAAGGGAGTTCTCCTGGAGGCGCAGGAAGCCGCGCTCACCGTAGACCATGTCGATCTGGGAATAGGGCCCGGTCTTCACAGTGTCGGACTCCAGTATGGTATCGCCCGGCGCTGGCACGCGGCTCCCGGCCGCCGATTCCACCTTCACGTCGCCCACGACGAACTGTGCCTTCAGCGCGAAGGGGTCCGTCTCCTTTGGCATACAGGCGGTTCCGAGTGTAATGATGATGGAGATTGTGATCGAGTGTACCAGGTTGCGTTTCATGGAAGATGCCTCCGGGCTGCAGGTACTTCTATCACATACGTTTCTTTGCGTCAAGTACGAATGATTCCCGTGAAAGCGCGAATATATATTCGCGCTTTCACGGGTTTTCACACCACTATCCTCCGCTTCTCCTCGTCGGGGTGGGGCCGATACAGTATCGCCACGTGGCCGATGATCTCGACCACCGTGCAGGCCGTGCTTTCCGCCACGGCCTCGATGATGCCGCGCTTCTCCTCCTTGAAGCCCACGAACTTCATCTTGATGAGCTCGTGATCGAGGAGCGCCTTGTCCACCGCGGAAGTAAGCTCATCCGTGAGGCCCTTCTTTCCCACCTGGATCACCGGGCGGAGGTCGTGGGCCAGTGACTTCAGTTTCTTCCTCTGCGAATATTTCAGGTTCATTGCGCCTCCTCTTCCACTATCACCTCGAAGATGCTGGAGCGGCTGATCTTTTTCACGAGATAGGTCCGCCCGTTCCTGGCAATCCTGTCCCCGGCGCGGGGGAGACTCCCGAACTGCCCTATGAGCCACTCGTTCAGGTTCTTCACGCCGTCCGGTATGTCCGCGCCGAACTTGTACCGCGCGGCGTCCGCCGTCATGCCGCCGCCGGCGACGTAGCGCCTGCGGGTTATCTGGAAGACATGCGAGGGCAGGACGTCGTATTCGTCGATGATGTCGCCTATCAGCTCCTCGATGATGTCCTCAAGCGTGACCAGGCCCGTCACCTCGCCGGCGTTGTTCTTCACCAGGGCGATGTGCTGGTAGCCGCGCGTGAGCCTGGTGAAGATCGCGTTGACCGGCTCGTTCTCGTTGAAGATGAGTATGGGCCGGCAGATGCCCGCGAGCGACGGGTTCTCCGGGTTGATCTGCAGGGCGCTCACGATGTCCTTGAAGTTCACGTAGCCCAGGACCTCGCTGAAATCGCCGTACTTCACCAGCGGCAGGCGCGTGTGGTGATGAAGGTGCGCCTCGATGAGCGCGTCGCCCAGGGTCATGTCCGTGGTGAGGAACTTGATCTCCTGCCGCTTCACCATCACGTCCTTCACCCGCATCTTCGTTATGTTGATGGTGCGCGACAGTATCTTCTCCTGGTCCCGGCTGATGACGTTGTTGAACGCCGCGAACCGCGCCATCGCGGACAGCTCCTGGAGCGCGTCGGATGTGCTCCCGGCCCCGGGCTTTCCCACGAAGGGGCGGTTGACGAGCTCCACGAGGACCACCAGCGGAGTAAGCAGGCTGATGAGAAACCGGAGCGGGTAGGCCGACGCCACGGCGACGGCCCTGTTGTAGCGCACGCCCAGCGTCTTGGGGAGGATCTCGGTCCACTGGATCATGGCGAAGGAAAACGCGATGGAGAAGACCATGAGCCAGCGCTGGCCGAAGAGCTCGTCGAAGCGCGCGCCGGAGAGCGCCGCCCCGATGGTGTGGGCGAAGGTGTTGACGATGAGGATGACGGCGATGGGCTTCTGGATGTCCTCCTTGAAGCCGCGCCAAATCCCGGCGATGCCCGGTTTTGTCTCGGAAATGCCGGCGATGTCGGTGAGCGACAGGCTGAGGAGTCCCGCCTCCAGGACGGAGCACAAGAAAGAGATGCCCAGCGCGATCGCCAGTATCAGGATCAGTTCAGTCATGGTTCCCCTCCGGATGCACTGCGACGAGTGAGAATAACGGCAAATGATACACTGTCATGGTTCGACTCCTCTCACCATGACCTGTCGGTGCCACCCCGGCCGAAGTTTTCTGTGTCATCCTGAGCGGAGTCGAAGGATGACGGTTCCCGGGCTCACGTGACGCTCTTATATGTAGTTCTTCAGTATTTCGAGAATTCCCGCGTCCATGGAGCCGAACTCCGCGATGAGCCTTTCCCTGAGCGCGGCGAGCTCTGCCGTTGGACGGAACTCCGCGACCGAGCGAAAGTAGCCGAGCCTGCGCCCGATGGTGAACTGCTCCCTGTTCTCCGTCTCCATGGCGAGAAAGCGGTCTATCGCGTGGAGCATTCTCGGCTTGTCGTCCGGAAACGTCCCCTCCACCTCCTCCAGGAGGTTCATCATGTGGTCGCTCACCACGCGGCTGGATATGCCGCCCAGCTCCTCGATGAAAAGCCGGAGCTCGCGCACCTTGCCCTCCTCGGAAAGGGGCGCCCACTCGCCGCGCGCCATCGCGTCGCCCAGCGGCGTGCCCGGCAGGGGGACGGTGCTTCGTATCCGCACGAAGGTGGGGTTGACGGCGTTGATCACCCTGGCGGTGTCCCGCGCGTTTCTCTCCCAGAGCGCCGTCCCGCCCAGCCCCGGCATGTAGTACTCCGAGAGGTCGAAGCCCGCCTCCATCGCCTTGCGTCCCGCGTCCACCTGTTCCGCGGAGGTGACGCCCTTCTTCACGAACTCCAGCACTTCGTCGCATCCGGACTCCATGCCGAAGTGCAGGCGCGTGAGGCCCGCCCCGCGGAGGAGCTTCATGTCGTCGAGGCTCTTTTTGCTCACGGTCTTGGCCCGCGCGTAGGAGGTGATCCGCTCCAGTGACGGGAAGGCGCTTTTCAGGTGGCGGATGATATCGGCCAGCTCCGCGGCGGGAAGGACCAGCGAATTCGCGTCCTGTAAAAAAGCGGACTTCATCCCGTGGTACATCCAGAAGAGGACCTGGCGGTAGTACTGCTCCGGCGTGTCGTCCAGACCCATGGCCCCGCGGATGACGTCGCGCTCTGACAGGCGCGTGGCGTCGCCGCCTCCCATGACGTCGGCGAGCCTGGCGGCGATGGCGCGCATGGAGTCGATATCGCCCTTCACCTCCTCCGCGGCGCGGCGGGAGAAGGTTTCGTCGCGGTAGGTGTGGCAGAAGGCGCACTTGTTCCACGGGCAGTTCCGCGTCACCCGGAGGAGCAGGCTCATCGCCTCGCTGGGGGGGCGGATGGGCCCCATTTCGAAGGAGTAGCTCATGGCAACCAAGTATAGCATGATGGCGCCGATCGTCAACTTGTTCTGCGGGGTGGCCGCGCTTCCCGGGTCTAGCGCGGTGCGCCTGCGGGGCGGTACTACTTCCATGCAAATGAAAAGGACCGCCGTTCCCGGCGGTCCCCTGTCGTGCGCGATACGGATGCGCGGCGCGTCAGTCCCTGATGAGGTAGCTCCTCTCGTAACGGTTCATCTCCTGGATCTCCTCCAGGAGCTTCACCGCCTCCTTCCGGGACGAGATGGGCCCGATGCGGACGCGGAAGTACTTCTTCCCGCCGATGCGCGTGTTCTCGATGTAGGGATCGTACCGGTGCTCCTTGAGCTTCGCCACCTCGCGCCGGGCCGTGGCCTGGTTATCGTAGGCGCTCACCTGGATGGAGTACCCGCCGCGCGACGCGCGCTCGGCGCCTTCGGTCCTGGAGACCACTTCCACCGTCCTGTGGGACCTGGTGCGCTCTTCCTTCCGCACCGCGCGGCTCCTGGACTTTGGCCTTTCCGCGGCAACGCGCTCCTTCCGCTCACGCTTCACGGTGCTGGCGGGGGGGATGATTTCCCGCGTGGTGTCCTGGGTGAGAACGTCCTTCGATTCTTCCCGGGCCTGGTCGGTCGCGGCGCTCTTGTTGGAGGCGATAGACGATGCCGGGGCCTCCGCGGCCGGCTGTTTCTGCGAGTCTTTGGGCGGGGCGATGATGTCCGTGCCGGGGGCCGCGCCGTCGGGAGCGCCTGGCGGGTCCATCGCCTGGAGCTCGCCCTGGTTTCCGAGCTCGTCCGGTATCGGGTTGAAGAGCATCTCCCGCTGGGCCGCGGTCCTGGTGTCCTGTCCGCCGTCGCCGTTCAGGTTCATGCCGATGAGGAAGGCGACTATCAGGACTCCCACGAGGACGCAGGATATGATGATGATCCTCGGAGCGTCGAGGTGCAGGAGGTACACGTTCTTCTCCTTCATCCGGTTCACGTTTCTATCGTCGAATTGTTCCATAACGCTGTGACCTGCCTTGTCGAGTTTTCCAGGGACGAGTGCTTGATGCCGGCGCCACATACGCGTACCGCCCTCTCCGCGTCTCCGCGTCTCCGCGTGAGGCCATGGAGTACGGGGCGATACATGCCCGGTATCCCTACAATGATCGGCCTGTTGTCCGGCGGGATTTAGATAATTTTGGCTGATAATACCGGCCGCGCGTCTCACCCGTTTCCGCGCAGGACGCCGCGGAGGAAGGCCGCGGCGCGGGCGATACCGGGATGCCCTTCTCCCAGGGAGGCCGCCGCGAGCCTGGCGGTGACGCCGTCGTCCGCCAGGCTCGCGATATCGCGCAGGGTAAAAGCATCCTCCATGGGCGCCGTGCAGTCCAGAAGGGCGCGGACGACGGTCCTTTTATCGATGACCGGTCCCGCGTGCCGGGCGATGAATTCTTCCAGGGACAGGGCGGGGGCCCCCCGGAGCGGGACCCCTGCCGGGGCGATAGCCTGTATCGGACACTCCGCCTTCGAGAGTACCAGGTCCTCCAGTGATTCACGGTAGCGCAGGAACGATTTCCTGCTGTAGAGCGCGCCGGCCCTGACGCCACCGCTGGATTGCATGACATAGCGCAGGTTCCGCGTCTCCACGGGGGAGAACCGGTCCTGGAAGATTGCCGCGTACCGGTCCTGGTAGGCGGTGCCGCGCGCGTAAATTTCCAGGGACGGGAAGGAGAAATCGAAGCCCGCCAGGCCCACCGCGCCGAAGCCCATGAGGAGCGCCGCGCGGACCGCGTCCCCCGCCACGGTGCCCGTCGCCGAGTGGAACGAGCCCACGGCGCCGGGGAACGCCTCCTCCAGGAACTGCGAGACTGGATGCGTGTTGAGCGACACGAAGCCGGGCGCCATGGCGAACACCCGCGGCTCCGAGGTCACGCTCACCAGCGGGAGCGCGCCATTCTCCGGCGCGCGCATGAAGTGCTCCAGGATGTAGGGCTGCGGGTCGATGGACACGCAGAAGTCCGGCGCCACGCCGGCCCGCAGCAGCACCGGGAGCGCCGAATCGACGGCGATGATGAAGAGGCGTTCCTGGTGCCCGCGCAGTCCCGCCAGGTGTTTCGCGAGCGTGGGCCCCGAAGTGACGGCAAGCGCCGGCAGCCCAGCGAACCTGCCCTCCAGCGCGCGCGCGGGCCGGTGCATTCCCAGCCGGGCGAGGTTGGCGGCGGCGTTCTTGAAAAAGCGGAGTCCCAGCGCGGAGCGGGTGGCCAGGTCGCCGGCCCCGCGGTTCAGTATCCTTTCAATGACGGAGCGGATTTCCCGGTAGTAGTCCGGCAGGGCGCGGAGCGACTGCGGGTGCTCCAGGACCTGTATGCCCCGGGCGTCCTCCATGTCCAGGAGGGGGGTCAGAGCCTCCTCCGCGGCGGAAAGCGCCAGGCCGGCAAGCAGGGTGATGGTACCGCCTGCCGCGAGGAAGGCGCTCTCGGGGACCCGCGCTATTTCCGCCTCCAGTCCCGGAAGCGCGTCGATGACCACCACGCGCCGATACCGCCCGGCGATCTCCCGGAGCGGGGCCAGGTGGTAGCCCAGGCCCGCGCCCAGGACCACGAGAATGTCGTACCTGTCCGGATTGAAGCTCCCTTCCAGGACGCGCGCGTCTGCCAGGGGATGATAGGCGCTGTGGATGAGGACATCGCGGTCTCCCGCGCGCACCCGGAGCGTGGGCTTTCCGTCCCGCGCGTTTTCTATCGTGTATGCTACATGTTCCATCTGGTGTCCGGTCGTATATATTATCGAACCTGCGTGGAATGGAATTCAGGATTATTGGGCTTTTTTTCGAATTTTGGTTGAATTCATGGGGGCACATCCTTACACTGAACGGGTATTCGCCGGGAAAGGTATCGCTCAATGAAGAAACATACCGTATCAGCGCTCATCATCCTCTTGCTCCTTGTGTTCAGCAGCGCTTTCTCTGAACAGCAGGCGGATATCCAGGCCGCCTACCGGGCCAGGATGTCCGGCATGGGCGGCGCGGCGCGGATCACCTTCCTCACGAAGGAACTGGCCGGCTGGCGCGAGGCCGACGGCCCGTCGAAGAAGATGGCGCTGCACAACCTGCGGGGCATCACGAACCTGAACCTGCGGCAGTACAGAAGCGCCGCGAACGATTTCGACGCGGTGATAGGAATCGATCCCTCCTACCATTTCGCCTACAACAACAGGGGCATCGCGCGGAAGAACCTGGGCGACACGGGCGGCGCCCTGGCGGACTACGGGAAGGCTCTGGATCTGCGGCCCGGTTTCGCCATCGCGAGCTACAACCGCGGGCTGGTGCACCAGGCACGGGGCGACCACGCGAAGGCCTTCGCCGATTACTCCAGGGCGATAGATCTCGATCCGCGGTTCGCCGCGGCGTACAACAACCGCGGCGTTATCCACCACCTGAAGGGCAACCTGGACAGGGCGGTGGCGGACTACGACAGGGCGCTGGAGCTGGACCCGTCGCTTTCCAACGCCTACATCAACAGGGCGATAGTCTACAACAGAAGGAAACAGAATTCCGCGACCATCGAGAACTACTCGAAGGCCATCTCCGCGAATCCCGAAAACGCCGGCGCGTACGTGATGCGGGGCAACGCGTACCGGCAGGGCGGCAATACCAATAAAGCGATCGCCGATTACAGCAGGGCAATAGAGCTCAATCCTTCGTACCGCGGCGCCTACATCGAGAGGGCGGACGCGTACCTCGCCGGCGGCAACCGCGACAAGGCGCTCCAGGACTACAACAAGGCGGTGAGTATCAACCCCGAAAACGAGCTGGCCTACATCAGGCGCGGCTATTATTTCGTGGACGTCATGGATTTGCCGAAAGCGATGCTCGATTTCAACAAGGCTATAGAACTGAATCCCAGCTGCTCCCTTGCATATCTCGGCAGGGCCGACGTGAAGAAGGCGCGGAGGGACACAGCGGGCGCCATCGAGGATTACGGCCACCTGATCCGGTGCAATCCCGCGGACCCCATGCCGCACTACAACCGGGGCAACCTCTATTCCCAGCTGGGCCAGTACGACAGGGCGGTGGCGGATTACAACGCCGCAGTGAAGAAGGACCCCACCTTCGCGGACGCGTACTGCAACCGGGGGATGGTCCACGCGCGCAGGAAAAGCCACAGGAAGGCGATCGCGGACTACACGAAGGCGATATCGATAAACCCGCGGCACAGCGTTTCCTACAACAACCGCGGCGTCGCCTACACCGAGGTGGGCGAGTACGCGCCCGCCATTCGTGATTTCACGACGGCCATCCGCTACAGCGCGGAGAGCTTTCCGCTGGCGTATTACAACAGGGGCAACGCTCACAAGAAGCGCGGCCACCTGGAGAAGGCCATCGCCGATTTCACGAAAAGCATCGAATTGTCGCCGCGCTTCGCGCCGGCCTACAACAACCGGGGCATCGCCCGTTTCCTGAACGGAGGCTACGCCGCCGCCCTGGCCGATTACAACAGGGCGATATCCCTGGACGCCAGGCTCGCCGAGGCGTACAACAACCGAGGGATCTATTACGCGAAGAAAGGGCTTACGGGAAAGGCGCTGGCCGAGTACGACCGCGCGCTGTCGCTGAAGCCGGACTTCCCCGAGGCGCGGCGGAACCGCGCCAACGCGGCGAAGAAAGCGCGCTGAATCCACCGGTCCCGCACCGCGTGATCAACAAAAAAAGGCGACGAATGAAATCGTCGCCTTTTTGCGTGGCGCGGGAAAGCGCCTACTGCGTCTGGCGCACGCTGGCGCTTTTCACGTACTCGAAGCCCGACGGCGTCTCTATCTTCCAGGTCTGGCCGCGCTCCACGATGGCGCCGCGGACCGACTTCCCGCTGTAGAGAACCACGGTGTCGATGCGGCCGTACTTTTTCTGCAGTTCTTCCCAGCTCCGCGCGTGCCCTCCCCCGGATTGCTTTTCGATTATCGGCCGGATGATCGCGTCGATCTCGTCGCCGGTCTTCTTCTCGATTCCCGGGATCGCGGGGACCTCGGCGATGCGCTGGAGTTCGCCCGATTCATCGGCGTTTATCGGCCTCTCCACTGCCTTTTCGGCCAGGGTGACGACGGCTCCCTCGTTCACCGGGAGCGGACCGTCGGCGCCGGTGCGCGTGATCTCCACCTTCCCCTTGCGCACGGCGACCAGTTCCATCGCCCCGTCGTAGGCGACGGTGAACTCGGTGCCCCGCACGGCGGCGATGGCGGTGGGCGTGCTCACGGAGTAGGCGTCGCCCTGCTTCAGGAGCTTCACGGCGCTGAGGACGCGGCCCTGGCGGAGGTGTATCTCCCGGCCCGTCGCCATGAGCGACTTGATGTCGGCCAAGGTGTTCTCCTGGACGCGCACCATGATGCTTTCGCCTATCTGTATGATGGCGAAGGAGGCGGCGCCGGTTTTCATCGCGTCGCCCGCGGCCAGGGGCTGCTTCACCTTCGCGCCGGTTTCACCGCCGGCGGCTGATACGACTTTGACGTCCCCCACGGAAAACACCAGGAACGCCTGTTCGGGCGCCTGCTTCCCGCACGTGGCGAAAACGCCCAGTATGACCGATACGACGGCCGCCGTGACGGCAGCGCGAATTGCGCGTATGTCCTTCATGAGAGTACCCCCGGATCGATGTCCGCGCGATGCGGAATTCCGCGATGTATGTGATGTGCCCGCTTCGTTACCGATGTGCCGGGTGCCGGCGGATCCGGTAACCCGGAACGCTTTCACTGTAGCGGCCGGTTGCCGGATGTCAAGTGAAATAGGAGGCAGGCGCGCGGTCCCTCCGGATGGCGGCTGAATTGTGTTTGAAAAAATAATCGCCCGGACGCAGGATCGCTCCATTCAGCGGGGGAGGGGACGCGATGCCGGTATACGAATTCAAGTGCGGTTCATGCGGAAGGGTGTTCGGCCAACTTCGGAGGATGGGCGATTACTGTACCGCCGCCTGCCCGGACTGCGGCGCCCGTGACTGCGAAAAGGTGTTCTCCCTCTTCTCCGGCGGCAGGGGCGGAAAGGACAAGTGCGGTTCCTGCACGCACAAGCCCGCCGGGGGCTGCGGCGCCTGCCACTGATTCCCGCGCGTCACCCCCGCTTCGGGTGCCCCATGGTGAAGTCCCTGTAGCGCGCGTTCACCGTGACGAGAAGGACCGCCGCCACCGCGAGTATCACCGAAATGATGGGCACCAGCAGGTGGATCTTCCCCGTGAGGTAGATGGCGAAGAACGCCAGGG
>JAGODF010000138.1 GCA_017998375.1 Spirochaetota bacterium | reverse complement strand
ACATGGAGTACAACCTCACGCTGGACGTGACCAACGTGGACATCGGCCTCCTGGACGAGCCCGACCCGAAAAAGAGGACGCGGGACGCGGAGCTTTCGCTCAACGCCCAGTTCAAGGGGCGCGGCGTCAACGTCAAGAAGGAGCTCACGCCGGCGGGGTATATCAACATCCATAAAATAGGCGACAGCTTCGCCAACAAGCTCCTCAAGGGCCTCTCCACGGAGAAGGGAAAGTCGAAGCTCGGCATCGCGCAGATTCCCGTGGACAACTCCATGATGGTGGACCGCTTCAACTTCAACCTCGACAAGGGCCTGGTCTACACCACCGTCACGTTCCGCCGCAAGGCGCTGGGCTGGCTGGTGGGGATAGAGCAGGACAAGGTGCAGTTCGACCGCATAAAGCTCCAGGAATACCTGCGTAATATTTTAGGAGGGAACTAGTATGCACAGGGCAATCATCTTCATGGCAATCGCGCTGGGCGCCGCCGCCGCGCTCGCCGCCGGGTGTTCCTCGATGAGCAACATCCCGAGCTGCTGCTGGATAGCCCCTCCCGAGATCAGTCTCACGGGGCAGAAGACGGTCATCGAGCGGCAGATAGTGGGCGATTACCGCGAGCTGGAGAAGGACGCCTGGGTGGTATCCTCGGTGAAGACCAACATGGCCGGGACGAAGGGCTCGCGGGACGACGAGATCTTCGCCGCCTTCAGGAAGCGTGCGGAGCTGAAGGACGCGGTCCGCAGGTACATGGACGAGGGCGCCGTGGGCGAGACGAACCTGGGCCTCCTGGGCTACGTGGGGACCCCGGCGTACGAGCGCGACGCGAACCAGAAGAAGGCGCTCATGGCCGTGATGGGGCAGGAGAACGGGGCGCGGAAGACCATATTCCGGAGGACGCTGGTTAAGACGGGGATCGCGTCGCCATCGGAGGAGCAGGTTACCTCCCTGGGCAGGCGCTTCGCCGAGGAGCAGAGGGCCTTCGCGAAGGTGAACGACTGGATACAGGGGAACGACGGGAAATGGTCGAGGAAAAAATGAGGGTGATACGGGCAGCCATACTGCTGGCCTTCGCCTGCGCCGCCGCCCTCAACGGGTGCGGGGGAAGGGCGAGCCGCGAGGTCAAGTTCAGCTACGGGACCATCCTCCGGAACGAGTACATCTACAACGTGGGCGGCGCGGTCCCCGTGACCATCGAGCAGTCCACCGAATTCGACGGCTCCTTCACGGAGAACGGGCTGTTCCTCTTCTATTCGTCGGACCGGGAAAGCGGCAACTTCGATATCTACATCCGCTCCCTCACCGACATCACCACGGTGCGCGTCACCAGCCACCCGTCGAAGGACACGTCGCCGGCGGTTTCCCCCGACGGAAAGCGCCTCGCCTTCGTGAGCCAGCGCGAGGACCCGGAGGGCGATATCTACGTGGTCGAACTGGAGCCCGCCGAGCTCATCGAGGCGGCCGATGCCTCTCCCTCGGGCATTCCCACTTTGGACGACCGGGCGAAGAACGTCTCCCTGTATCAGGACCCGGTGTCGAAGGACATCAAGATCATCCGCGACGCGTCTCCGGCCTGGTCTCCCGACGGTAAGTGGATAGCGTTCTCCTCCTCCCGCGGCGGGAACGACGATATCTGGATGACGGATCCGGAGGGAAAGAATCTCAAACAGGTGACCCGGAAAGGAGGCACCCAGCCGAGGTTCTCCGCGGACGGCAAGAAGATCATCTTCGTATCGTACCGCGACGCCGGGAGCAACGGCGACATCTACTCCGTGGATCTGGCGTCTGGCGCGGAGAGCAGGATCACGAACACGCCGCACATCGAGCTCTATCCCACCTTCATGGGAAAGGGCGACGAGATCGCCTACACGCTCATCGACCGCGATACCAGCCGCGACGGGAAAGTCACGCTGAAGGACACGTCGGTCCTCATGTACCGGGACCTGAAAACCGGTCTGGAGTACGCGCTTACCCCGCGCAGCCAGTCGTCCTTCGCGCCGAGGTGGTCCGGGGCGCTTAAAAAAATCAACGAGCGCTTCCACGACGTCATCGTCTACTCCGACCAGATCGGCGAGAACATCAACATCAACGTCATCCCGGACCAGGGTATCATCCCCCTGAAGAACACCGCGGAATACCAGCACGGCCTGGCACAGATGTACCTTTCGGAGCACGACGACCGGGAGCGTTACCTGATGGGCCTGGAGCGGGTGTACCATTTCTACGGGGACAAGAACGACAGCAGGTCGATACTCTACGTCGCGAAGTCGCTCACAGAGGCCGGAAGGGAGCACCACTCCTCCGGGAACAGCGCGGACGCCGCGAGAATACTCGGTGTGCTGTCGGGACTGTCGCGCGACGCGAAGGATTACCGTTCCATCCTGGCCGAATACCTGCGGAACCTGTACGCGGGGAAGGCGGGCGACGCGGTGCTCCGCAGGGCCCTGGAGGAGATGGGCGGCGACGCGGGCAGGCAGGACTACGTCCCGTTCCTGATGGAGGACCTGGGCGACGAGGAGGCCCGCCTGGGCAGGGCGCAGGACGCGGTGGGCGTCTACGGCGATATCGCCCGAAAGTACCCCAAGTACAAGCGGATCGACCATGTCGATTTCAAGACGGCGTCGCTGCTCTACCGTTCCGCCGGCCCGGCGCTTCCCGATTCCTACGTGCGGGTGCTGAACTCGAGCAACGTCTACCTCAAGATCGACGCGGCGAAGAACATCATCAAAATCTTCGGCGACGAGCGCGACTTCGCGAGGAAGATAGGGTCCGCCGGGAAGATCCTCGGCGCGGCGGAGAAGAGGTCCGACAGGGAAGTGACGCCCCTGATGCAGTACGTCCTGGGCGAGGCGCACTTCGGTGCGGGGAACTTCAAGAGCGCCGGTGAATACCTGGAAAAGACGCTGGCCGGCGTGAGCAAGACGAACTACCTCTTCTACAAGGCCAACATGCTCATGGGCTCCATCGCGGAGCGGCAGGGCGACCTGGCGCGGATGGAGAAATACTATTACGAGAACGTGAAGAACTACCTTCTCCGGTGGAAGCAGAACGATTTCCGGCAGATCCTCGGCAAGCTCGTACACTACTACGAGGAGCGAGGCGCCGTTCTCACCCGGGAGCGCAAGCACGCCCAGGCGACGGGCTTCTACGAAAAGTATATCGACGTGATCACCAGGGCCCACCTCCTGCGCCAGTTCGAGGATATCTACAACGGGTACGGTTCCCGGTCGCACGTGCTCTATATCGATTCGTATTCAGCGGGCGGCGGCGAGAAGAAAAAGCTTTTGGCGCTTGAGAAAAAGTACGCCGAGCGGAGCAAGCTGGACATCGCCCGGCTGAACTACGACAAGGCGTACCTCTACGGGCTGGCCTACATCTACGCGAAGCTCGGCGTCGCCAGCGACCCGAAGAACGACGGCTCCGGGGGGAGCCTGAAAGAACTCCTGCAGTATTTCAGGAACTCGGTGGACCAGATCGCCTGGGCGCTCTTCATGGACGACACGTACGTGGAGCCGTACCTGCTCCAGGGATGGATCAGCCAGTACGTGGACCTGCGGCGCCGCGAGTACGAAGGCCGCAATGAAAACACCTTCAGCGAGTTTTTCCCCAGGCTCCTCTGGGAGGCGAACGTTCCCCTCTACGAGAAGGCCCTGGCGGCGAACGACGGCGTGAAGAACCCGGAAACCGAAGGCGGCATCCACCTGAACCTGGGCAACACCTACTTTCTTTTGAACAACTACCCGGCGGCCCTCCGGGAGTACCAGAAGGCGCTCCAGCTCAAGCGCACCTTTTCCTCCCCGGTGAAAGAGGCGCTCTTCCGGTTCCACCTGGGCTACTGCTACTGGCAGTACGACCGCCTCGACATGGCGCGCGATGAGATGCGCCGAGCCCTCATGATCTACAACGGCCTGTCACAGTCCGGCGGCGCCGCGCGCTACCGCGACCAGATCTATCTCATCTACCGCTACTTCGCGCTCTTCAGCAGGATGGAGGGCGACTGGAGCGACGCGATCACCTGGTACAACCGCGTCCTCGAGTTTGCCGAGCGCAACCGGATCGAGGTCGACAGGGCGCGCTACCTCCAGGAGATCGCCGGCTGCTACCGAGGGATGGGCGATACCGTCCGGGCGCTGTCGTACCTCGACCAGGCCGACAGGATCCTCGCCGGGCAGACCGAGGAGGAGCGCAAGTACCGGCTGAGGTTCAAGGCGTTCGGGCTGGGGCCCGTGAGCTTCTGGGACCTGGGCCCCGACACGGCGGTGATAGGCGACAACCGGCTCTACACGGAGCTGGACACGACGAGCAAGAAAGTGCTCAGCCTCTCCATGCGCGAGGACATCCACTACGAGCAGGGCGATTACGCGAAGGCCATCCATTACCTCCGGAAGAAGCTGGAGATATGGGAGAAGCGGGACCATCGCATCAACCAGACGGCGCGCGTGCGGACGATGAACAACATCGGCTACTGTTTCTACCGCATGGGCCGCCACGACGAGGCCCTGTCGCACTTCAAGAAGGCCTGGGACTACGCCGCCGGGACCGACGTGAACGACCTTGAGGGAACCTTCATCACCATGCTGAACTACGCGAACCTCTACGCCATGCTCGTGGAGCGGGGCGCAAGGACGCTGGCCGGCGCCGGGCAGGAGCTCGATTCCCTGGCGGCGAAGATCTCCCGGTACAAGGACGGCTACGAGAAGGCAAAGTACGAGCGCGACCTGGAAAGCCTCAAGAACGACAGGAAGGCGCGCAAGCTTGATGTCACTCCCGGTGAGATGGAAGATCTGAAGAAGTCCGTGGCGGAATCGGCGCGCGCCGTCTACTACCAGGTCGATACCGCGGTGGGCACGCTCATGTTCACCAGGGCGGAGCACCTGATGCGCGGCGCCGTCGACACGGGCGGCAAGGGCGCCGCCGACGCGGCGATGGACGTGCTGCACCACAACCGCCGCGTCTACGAACTGTACGGCGGAGCGATGGAACGCTTCCGCTCCGCGATGGATTTCTCCGAGAGGAACCAGAACCGCAGGGTGACGGCGCGGCTGCTGCTCAACATCGCCTCGTGCCAGAAGAGGACAGGCATGCTGGACGACGCGTACGAGACGCTCTTCGGCGCCGAGGACCTGGCGATAGATTTCGCCTACGACGACGTGAAGTGGATCACCTGGTTCAAGACCGCGGAGTTCCTGCACGAGTACGGCGCCTCCGTGGAGGGGGCGGGGTACGCCCGGCTCGCCGACGGATATTACAGGAAGGCCGTCGACCTGGTGACCGAGTGCCCGCAGTGTTACGGCGGTTCCGCGCACCTGGCGCGGGGACTCTTCGACCAGTACGCGCGCTTCCTCGTGGAGCGCGGCGACTGGAGGGAAGCGCTCCATGTCCTCGAGAAAAAGTACGCCGTGGACCGCGTGATGCTTGTCGCGATGGCGAACCCGCAGTTCGGTGACGCCGCCGACAGGGACCGCTTCGCGAAGTACGAAGCGGGAGTCAGGGAGATGACGGAGACGCGGGGGGCGATATCGTCCCTCCTCGTGGCGGGGGAACCGGCCGACTCGGAAAAAGTGCGCGCGCGGGGAAAGGAGCTCGCGGCGAGGAAATCCGCGCTGAACGGAATGGCGCGCGCCATCCGCGGCGAGAACCCGCTTTTGGCGTCGTTCATCGCCGTGCCCGACGTGACGCCGCGTCCCGTTGCCGGCGCCGCGGTCTTCGCGTTCGCCGATATCGCCGGGAAGCTCCATGCCTGGTCCGTGGACGGAGGCCTTTCCTTCGGTGAAGTGCCTTCCGCCTCCGGGAAGGACGCGAACGCACGGATACGCGGCTACCTGGCCGGGAAATGCAAGGATCCCGGGAAGCGGTGCTTTGTCGTACTCAACGATGCGGCCGCGAACCTGATTGTACGCGAAGATCTAAAAAATTATCCGGCCTTCACCTTCGTGCCGTCCATCGAGAGGGCGCGCCACTACATGGATTCCACGCCGAAAGCGATCAGCAGCGTCTACTACGGCGGCACCGGGCTTGCCGGGCGCCTCGCGAAGGACGGCGCCTTTGCCGGTATCAGGATCTCCGAGGGAGCGGCCGCGGGTGCGGACCTTTCGAAATACTCGGTGATCGTCGATCCCGGCGAATACGATTCCCCCCTGGGCGCCAGGATCCTTTTCGGCAGGAAGGCGTCGCCCGCGCTCATGGTGCGGCGCGTGTCGCCGCTGGAACTGGGGCAGGTGTGCCTCCTCGCGGAATCGGCGCTCTACGCCGGGACCAAAAGCCTCGTGGTGTACGACAGGCTCGGTAACGACGAGCTGGCCGGCGTCGTGAAGGCGGCGAAGAGAGGACCGCTGGAATCGATCAACCGGGGCGGAGGCTTCACCGGCGTTATTCCCGTCGGAGGGTCCGGTCCCGCAGGGAAATAGTCCGACGGGCCGGAAAAAAATGTTGAAATTATTCAATGAATGCGCCACCCTTTAGATGGCGCGGAGAGATAGAGGATAGACGCGTGCCATCCGGGGAATCCAATGATCAATATCAACGTCGATGACAGGAACGAGATTATCATCATTAAAATCTCCGGGGAGTTCTACATTGAGAACATCCAGAAGGTGGAGTCAATCTGGAACGAGCAGGTGGAAAAGGGCCCCGGGACCATCGCCATCGACTGCTCGGAGCTGATGTACATCGACTCCTCCGCCATCGGCACCCTGGTGAAATTCCTCAACAGCACCATGAGCAGGAACATCAAGCTCGTCTTCTTCGACCTCAATCCGTCGATCCAGCAGATTTTCAGAACCGCCAGGCTCAACAACTTCTTCACAATCACCAGCAGGGAAAAATTCGAAAAGGATTTCCCTCAACGCTGAGGGCACCCGCCGTGCCGACGCAGGACAGCGCCATAACCGCGACGATGGCCGCTTCCGGCGAGGAGCTCCGCTTCCTTGTGCGCCACCGGCTTCCCAGGCCCGTGTCCCGCTCCTTCGAGGCCGTGAATTTTTCCTCGGACCCCGCCGACGTCGACGCGAGGATCACCTGGTGCGCCGCCTCGGCCGTGAGGTTCCTCTCCGCCGTGCGCCAGGCGAACTTTCTCGCGGTCAATATCAACCTCCCGGTCAATCCCCCGGCGATCCACGATTTCAAGCTTGAACTCCTGGAGAGCGCCTTCATCGCCGGGATGGATGCCGGCGTGCCGCCGGACCTCACGAGCCTGGCTTCCATTTACACCGAGGCCCGCTCCGGTCTTTCCAGGGAAGCGATCGAGGCGGCGCTCGGAGGGATCGCCTATCTTTCCGGGTACCGCCTGGCGGTCAGGGAGGAAGAAGGCTTCAGGGTGCTTCTGGGGCCCCGGATCGAGTACATGGTGTGGGACACCGACCCGGCGGGCGGGGCCTGCGCCCCGGAGAAGGGAACCGTAATGATGATCGATCCCCGCACGGGACGGTATCTCACCCTCAATCCCCTGCTTGTCTGGAAGCGGTCTCCCCGCGAGCCTTACGGTCATCTCTACATGCTTCGCCGGCGGGAGAAGAACGCCGGCCGCTATATCGAGGAGGGCGTGCCCGGATCGCCGGGGATGGTGGAGGAACTTGCGGGATATCCCGCCCTGGGTGAACTCGCCGCGGACGGCACCCTGCTGGAGAGGCTGGCGCTTCCCCCCGTGCGCTTTCCCGACGGCCGCCTCGCCGGGGACAGGAGGATTTACGGCTTCGTCTGGCGCGGCGGCACGTCCGACATCTACATCGCCACGCGCGAGGGGGGGCAGGGGCTCTGCGTCCTGAAGACCTTCGAGAACGGCGCGGCGTTTTTCGACGAGAACTACTGGCGCTTCATCAACGAGGAGCGGTTCGCGCGCGCCGTTGACCATCCCGGGGTGATGAAGCCGCGGCGGATTTCCCTCGAGGAATACGGGCTGGTGTATGAGATGGGCTACGTGCGGCGCGGCTCCCTCCAGGATGTGCTGGATTACAACGGCGTGATTCCCGCCGCGACGGCGGTCAGCATCACCCTTCAGCTCCTCGACGCCCTGGGCGCCATCCACGCGGCGGGCGTCGTGCACAACGACATCAAGCCGGACAACATCCTCTTCAACGAGGACGGGCTCGTGTGTCTCATCGATTTCGGGATTGCCTTCAGCCCGGGTGAGTCCGCCGGGGAAGGGCGCGCGGGCGTGCCGGCGGGGAGCGAGGGCTACATGGCCCCGGAGATCAGGCGGGGAGTGCCGCCCTCGCCGCAGAGCGATATCTATTCCGCCGGCGTGGTCTTCGCGCGCATGCTCTCCGGGGAGCGCGTGCGCGATTACGAGGGCGTGACGGCGGCGCGCTCCATCTCCCGGAAGTTCTATGTCTTCCTGGAGCGATGCCTCCACGAGGAGCCTTCCCGGCGCTTCGCCTCGGCGGCCCGGGCGGCGGAATTTCTGAAGGACATAGACGTGGCCGCGGAGAGGGCCATCACCCTGGACATCGAGGGAACGCTCGTCACCAGCTACCAGGAGCGCGCGCCGCGCCCCAACCTCTACGATTTCATCTGCTTCTGCATGCGCCATTTCGACCGGATCTTCATATATACCACGCTCGACGCGGAGCGTGTAGCCGAGGTCTTCCGGGGCCTGGCGGCGGGCGGGCACGTCCCCCGGCTGTTCCTGGAGGTGTACGAGTACGTGGAGTGGGACCGGGGCGAGGCAGGATCGATAAAGGACCTGCGCCGCTGCAGGGTCCCCCTGGAGCACAATGTCATCGTGGACGATATGAAATCGATGATACCGGAGGACCAGGTGCACCGCTGGATCGCGGTTTCCGATTACAACGAACCGGTGCCCTTCGACGGAGAGCTCACCGTGGCCCGGCGCGCTATCGAAAGAAAATTCGGTCTACGGTAGCCGGCCGGGCATTTTGTCTTGAAAAAATAGGCGGGTGGACTATACTTGAAAAAAAGGGTATGATACCGGCCGCCAGCGTACGCTTTTCGCCGCGCTGCCGTGTACCGGACCGTTGAACATGGCCGCGGGAAAAGAAGAAAAACAGAACCAGCCGGCGAACGGCGTCCAGGTCGATCTGCGCATGATACGGCCGGGGGCCATCTACGCCTACGACCTGTTCGATGAATACGGCAACATGATCCTGGAGGCCTACGGCGAGCTCACGGAAACGCTGCGGAAGCACCTCCTGGCGATGAACACCACCCGGCTCTACTACGATCCGGAGAAGAAAAAAAGCCGCGCGGGAGGCGAGGAGCAGCAGCGCCCCGGCGTCGTTTCGGAGCAGCTCCGCGGGGAGATGCTGGAAAGCGCGAAAGACCTCCTGGATTCCATCCGGGACAATTTCAACTTCTCACCCGAGAGCAGGCTCACACGGGACAAAATTGACAGGTCGCGGAAGCTGGTGAACAACCTTCTCCAGGAGATCGACGACAACAAGGACGGGATGTTCAACCCCCTGGTGAAGCTCAAGAGCCTGGACCAGTACGACTACGCGCACTCCACCAACGTCTCCATCCTGGGCGCGCTCCTGGCGTCGAAGCTCGACTTCAGCCGGGAGATCCGCGTGGCCATGGGGCTCGGGGGGCTCTTCCACGACATTGGGAAGTCGTCCATCGCGAAGGACATACTGCACAAGGCGCGGCTCAGCGACGAGGAGTTCGACGTGGTGAAGGGGCACCCCCACGTGGGATACAAGTACGTGGAGAACAATCCCCACATGAAGGAGCTGGAGAAACAGATCGTGCTCCTGCACCACGAGCGTCCGGACGGCGAAGGCTACCCGTTCGGCTTCGACCACGATCACATGGTGAACAAGGTGCCCCGCGAGGTGCGGCTGATGTCGCTCTGCGACGTCTTTTCCGCGCTGGTGTCGGAGCGCCCCTACGGCACGGTGCATTCGGGCCAGGACGCCCTGCGCCTCATGCTCAACATGATCCACGCGCCCTACAAGACTGTCTACCAGTTTCTCCCCGGGGACTTCCGCGACTTCATCCGCGCCCTGGGAATGACGCTCAACGGCGGCAACTTCTTCCTTCAGCCCGGCGACCTGGTGCGGCTCAACTCCGGCG
>JAGODF010000137.1 GCA_017998375.1 Spirochaetota bacterium | reverse complement strand
GCTCTGCTCCAGCCACATGTAGAGCGTGGGGAGGAGGAGCAGCGTGAGTATGGTGGACGATATCACCCCGCCCACGACGACCGTCGCGAGAGGCCTCTGCACCTCGGCGCCAAGCCCCGTGTTGAAGGCCATCGGCACGAAGCCGAGCCCCGCCACGAGCGAGGTCATGACGACCGGGCGCAGGCGGGTCATGGAGCCTTTCACCACCGCCTCGCGCAGGCCCATCCCCCCGCCGCGGAGCTGGTTGAAGAAGCTCACCAGCACCATGCCGTCCAGGATCGCGATGCCCGTCAGCGCGATGAAGCCGATCCCCGCCGACACCGAGAGCGGGATGTCCCGCACCCAGAGCAGGAACACGCCGCCGGTGATTGCGAACGGGATGCTGTTGAACACGAGGAGCGTCTGCTTGATGCTCTTGAAGATCCGCTCCAGGATGATGAAGATCGCCAGCAGCACGATGGGGATGATGATGAGCAGCGTCCTCCGCGCCGAGGTGAGGTTCTTGAACTGCCCGCCCCACTCCGCGAAGTAGCCCTGCGGCAGGCCGAGTTTCGACGCCACCACCTCCTTCGCCTCCTCCACGAATCCCACCGTGTCGCGGTCGCGCAGGTTGATGGAAATCGCCGCGTAGCGCCGCGCGCGGCTGCGCGCGATGGTGGTCACCTGGTCGTTCATGCGGAGCTCTCCCAGCGCCGAGATGGGGATGCCGCCCCCCTCGGGGAACGTCACCGGTATGCGGCCGATGTCCACCGTGTTCTTCCGGAACTCGTCTCCCAGGCGCACCACGATGGGGAAGCGCCGGTCCTCGAGGTAGAGGTGCCCCACCTCCATGCCGTTCATCGCGATGCCGAAGGCGTGGTTCACGTCGCGGATGCTCACACCGTAGCGGTTGATTTTATCGTAATCGAGCCTCACGTCGAGCACCGGGCTCTTGCGGAGCGCCGTGAGCGGGTCCAGCTCCACGGACTCCGCGCCGCGCACCTTCTCCATCAGCGCCTGCCCCTTCTCCACCAGGCCGTAGAGCACGCCCAGGTCGGGGCCGAAAATGCGGAGGGTGATATCGGCCCGGCTCCCCTCCAGGATCTCGTTGAAGCGCATCTCGATAGGCTGCGTCATGGAGATCTCCTGCCCCGGCACCTTTTTGTCGATGGCCGCGCTGATGTCCGCGAAGAGCTCGTCGCGCGTGCGCGCGCGGCCCTTCACCTCCGGCCACTTCGCGCGGTCCTTCGCGAGGATGACGAACGTGTCGGCGAAGTTCACTCCCATCGGGTCGGTTGCCGACTCGGGCGTGCCCATGCGTGAGAAGACGTGCTTCACCTCCTTGAAGCCGGCGATCATCGCGTCGGACTCCTTCTGCATCTCCACGGAGCGGTCGATGCCGATGCGCGTGTCGCGCACCAGCCCTATCACCATGTCGCCCTCGTCGAGCTTGGGAATGAAGTCCGATCCCAGGAAAAGGAACAGCATGATGGAGCCCAGCGCCACCGCGAGCGTGGGCACGATGGTCGTCAGGCGATGGTCGAGCGAGTAGTCGAGCACCGGCCGGTAGAGTTTCTCCAGCCGCTGGAACAGTTTCCCCTCGCCCTCCCCGTGCCCGGACTTCACCGCGTAGAGCGACGCCACCGGCATGAGGAAGACCGCGATCACAAGGCTCGCCGCGAGGGCGAAGAGCACCGTGCCGGCCATGGGACGGAACATCTTCCCCTCGATGCCGGAGAGCGACAGGATGGGGATGTAGACGATCATGATGATGAGCACGCCGTAGAGCACGGGCCGTCCCACCTCGTGGGCCGCCCGCCGTACTATCTCTATCTTCTCCGCGAAGTCCAGGGAGCGTGACGACGCGCGGGCCTCGTCGATCCGCCGGATGACGTTCTCTATCATCACCACCGAGCCGTCGACGATGAGCCCGAAGTCGAGCGCCCCGAGGCTCATCAGGCTCGCCGATATGCCGAACTGGAGCATCCCGGAAAAGGCGAAGAGCATGGAGATGGGGATGGAGAGCGCCACCAGGAAGGCGGCGCGGATGTTGCCCAGGATGAGGAAGAGCACCGCCACCACCAGGATGCCGCCCTCAAGCAGGTTCTTCGTGACGGTGCCGATGGTGGCGTTCACCAGGAAGCTTCTGCTGTAGAGCGTGTGGATCTCCACGTCGGCGGGGACCCGCAGTTCCGCCACGGCCTTCTCCACGTCGAGGGCGACGTTGCGGCTGTTGGCGCCGATGCGCATGAGCACCGTGCCGAGCACCGATTCCTTCCCGTCGTAGGTGGCGGCGCCCAGGCGCTGGGCATGTCCCTCGACAACGGTTCCCACGTCGCGAATCCGTATGGGCGCGCCGAAGACGTTGAGCTTCACGGGGACGTTGCGTATCTGGTCGAGGTTCTCAACGCGGCCGAGGGTCCGTACGATCACCTGGTTCCCCTTCTCCTGGATATAGCCGCCCCCCATGTTCCGGCCGACGCTCTCCACGCTGGCGACCAGCTCGTTGCAGGTGAGGCCGTTGGCTTCCATCCTGCGCGGGTCGATGTTGATGTGGATCTCCTTCTTGTAGCCGCCGTTCGATTCTACCTCCGCCACGCCCGTTACCGCCTTCAGCGCGGGGCGTATCACGAAGTCCTGCACCGTGCGGAGATAAAGGAGGCGCTCCTTCTCGGGCCTTTTCGCGAGGTCGCTCCCCTCCCTAGGGAGCACTGTGTACATGAAGACCTCGCCCAGTCCCGTCGAGACCGGGCCCAGCTCCGGCGTGACGCCTTCGGGCAGCTTCTCCTTGACCGCCTGCAGCCTTTCGAAGACGATCTGGCGCGCGAAATAGATGTCGGTGCGGTCGGAGAAGACCACTATCACCTGGGAGAGGCCGTACTTCGAAAGGGAGCGGATGTCCTCGACGTTCGGCAGGCCCGCGAGCTCCGATTCAATGGGGAAGGTGACCGTGCGCTCGATCTCCTCCGGAGCCAGCGCTCCCGTGGCCGCGTTCACCATGACCGATACGTTGGTGATGTCGGGCACCGCGTCGATGGGGAGGCGTGCCAGGGACCAGATGCCGAAAGCGATGACCGCCACGGTGACCGCGCCCACCCAGAGCCTGTTGCCCAGCGCCCAGTTGACGAAGCGTTCTACCATCAGAGATCGCCCTCCACCGGGCGCTCATCGGCGGCGAGAAAGAGTATCGAGGTGTAGACGTTGACGAGATCCAGCTGGGTGCGGTATATTTCCTCGAGCATTTCGTGTGTCTGGGCATCCATGTCAAGGTAGGTTGTCAACGCCACCCTGCCCTTCCTGAACTCCGCGTCCGTGTACCGCATCGCCTCCTTGAGCTCACCCGTCGCGCCGACCGGGAAGTTCCTCACCATGGCGGAGGCGTACCCGTACCTGGCGAAAAGGTCCTTCATCTGCCCGGCCGTCGATCGCTCCAGGTGCTTTAGCCTGAGCTCCTCGGCCTTCTCCTTCTCGGCGCCCATGTCCGCGGCGTGCCTGTTCCGCGAAAAGAGCGGGAGCGGAAAGCTTACTCCTCCCCCGATGCTCCTTTCCTGGGCGGTGACCTTTTCGTCATTATAATACACCGTCACGCCGATATCGGGATACGCGTTGCGTTCCGCGAGCGCCTTCTCCCGGCCGGCGCTTTTCAGCGCCTCCCTCTGAATGCGGACGGGAAAACCCGCGCTCACCGCACGTGCCGAGAGATCCGGTTCATTCAGCGCCGGAGCCGCGGTGAACCACTTCACTTTCACTTCAGGGAGCGCGTCGACGGGGATCCCCGTGTAAAGGTTCAGCCTCGCGAAGGCCGACTTCATGTCGGTGCCGATCCTGTGCACCTCCTTTTCGAGCAGCGTGATGCGCGACTGTATGATGCTCCGTTCAACACGCTTCTGCGGCGAGATCATGATCCGCCCCTGCATGTAGGCGTTGATGAGCCGCAGGCGCTTCAGCCTGTCCCCTATGTGCCCCTTTCTCTGCAAATTGTGCGCATACTCGTAGGCGAGACGGGTCACCTCGTAGCGCAGGAAGAGCTTCATCTCGTCGAGGGAAAGCCGCGCGCGCCCCTCCTCCAGGAGCGCCATCTCCTCCAGAAGCCCCTTTTTGCCGGGAAACGAGATCCTCTGCGTCACCGACGCGCCGAACTCCCTGCCGGAAGCTCCGTCCGCCGTTTTCTGCCCCGCAGAGAAACTGAATTCGGGATTGTACCATTCGCCCAGGTGCCGCCCCAGGGCAGAGTTCTCGCGCACTTTCGCTTCCTGTGCCTTCACTGGTTCGTATTTTTCGAGCGCGATTCTGACAAGATCATCGACGGTGTAGGATGGCGTTGCGACCTGTGCGTTCAGCGTCCCGCCCGCGAGGAGTATGTGCAGGGCGATGAGCGGCAAGGTGGTGAAATATCCGCGTATCATGGCATTACTCTATGAGTATAATGAAATTATTCAAGGAAAAAAGCCATTCCCCTGCCGAATCTTTGCATGAAACCAGCTGCAGCACAGTCTTCTGTATTCGAAGCGAGATGTGTATCTATCACCCTGAAACTGAAAACAGGCGGGTAACCTTTCCTTCCACGCCTGTTTTTTTTCAGTTTCATTTAAACACTGATGGCTGTTTACCTGGGCGGTCCGCCTCTTCCGCCGTCTTTATTTCGAATCATTTCCACAGGCACTTCAGCGCCTGTGCCGTCTTCCATGGCCCGCCCACAGAGGTGTTCCGTCATCATTTCTCAGGGCCACCGTGACCGCGCCCTTCTTTATTTCCTTCGCGACTATGCCGGGCTTTCCGTCAACGCTGATCCTGGAACCGGTCACCTCGATGCGATCCCCGCGCGCAAGCTGCACCCGTTCCTGCACATACCATGACGGGCCCGCATATACAGTAATCGACCCCGACCCGGTATTCAATACGATGTGAGTTCCAGTCGAGCCACCCCAGCCACGTGAAACCGACTCAATCGCGCTAATATCTCCCGATACGGTTGCCACGTTTGACGCGTTGTACTGGTAGCCTGCATGGTGCCTGGGCTGTGCAGTGGAATGAGTAAACGATGCACCCAGCGCCAATGCCAAAACTGAAGAATACACAATCATTTTATACATGTTATTTCTCCCTTAGAGGTATTTTAGATATTTCTAAAATACTTAATATTCCGAACATCGTCAAGTGCCAATTGAAGTTTTTCTTTATTTATTCACGTGACAACTACACCAGCCGTCATTTGCCTGAAATATACTTCAAAACAGGCTGATGGACGCTCCCACGCTCAGCCGGTGCGATGAATACGACTCCCCGATCTTATCGGCGCTGAGGAACGGATTCGAAGGTCCCGTCGATCCCCCGCCGCCTGTTTTCGAGGATGAGGTGCTTGTTGACGGCGCGATATACTGCTCGAAAAGGTAGATGGCCGATATCTTCACCCGGGAGAAAACCACCGCAACGGCACCGACATCGGCCCCCGCGATGGCGTACTTCTCGGAATCGCCCCCGCCGGAAACCCCCGCCAGGATGAACACGGACTCGCCAGCTTCGAAAAGCGCTCCAAGCCTTCCGGTCTGCTTTACATACTGATACTCCAGGTTCGAGAACTCCAGCGAGTTGCGGTCATAGCCGATTTCCATGCTCATCGAGTCGGACACGTCCCATGAAAGGGAGAGCGACGCGTCGCTGCGCTGTATCTCAATCTCGGCTGTGTTGAAAAGGTAATCGGTCTTCCCCGTACCGTACTCTCCTTCAATATACAGATCGTCGGGACCGATCCTCAAAAAACCGGACCACTCCCTTCTTTCGAACGAACTGTCGCCGGACGCGAATTTATAGTCACCGCCCATCCCTATGTAATCCCAGGGTTTGAGTGACGCCTTTGCAGATCCTTCATTGACGCCGACATACTCATACGATCCGAGCCCGTCGGCAATCTGGTAATCCCAATAGCGGCTTCCGCGCACCGCAAGCTCAAGGAAGCCAAGATTGAGCGAGCCTTCGCCGTACGCTAGGAAGTATGTGCTCGATTCCGACACCCCGGAAGCGTATACCCCCTTGCCGCCCGCGGTGAGGTTCCAGGACGGCGACCAGCCTTCCTCCTCCGCCCGCGCGGACCCGACGCACACAAGCATGACCAGAATCATTCCCGATACCAGCGCGCCCCTTCCTCCCATGACTTCCTCCCCGTTCAAAATGATGCGTGCGCACGAAAGCGCAGCGGCCGGAACGGCCCCTGCGCTTCACACCACACGCTCACGAATGCGACCGGCGTACTACCTTCCGCTCTTCGACTGTGTCCTCTCGGCCTTCATGGTCTGCTTCGCCTCGGCTTTCGCCTGTTTCCGGGCCTGCGTCTTCGCCTGTTTCTTCGCTTCCTTGCGCACCCGTTCCCGGTTCTGGTTCTTGATCTGCGACTCCTGCCCCTGGTTTGACTGTTCCGTCCTCACCTTCTGGCCCGCCGTGGCGTTGCCCTTCTCGTTGCGGACCCTGTTCTGATGCTGCTCCTTCTTCTGAAGATTTTGCGGCTCCTGGTCCGTCGACTGGCCGTACAGCCCCAGTGACAGTCCGAAAAACACCGCCATCATCGCGATAAAAATTTTTTTCATTGACATTCTCCTTTTCAAGACATATTTTCTTTCAAGCTCATTCGCGAAGGCGCCCGGTCCCAAAGCAGTGCGCACTCCCCTGACAACCGGGCGGCCCCCGCGAACCAGTGAAGCCGGCCACACATCACCAGATACTACAACGGCGCGCGGCGACGGCGGACATTTTTTTATGCTCCCTGAAGAAAAAATAACCGAGGCATACAGGGCATTCGGGCGGGAACTCTACACCTATCTCCTCAGGCTCCTGGTGGACCGGGACGCCGCCGACGACCTCCTGCACGACTGCTTTGTCAACCTCATCGACTACTCCGCGAAACATGACGTGCGCCAGGATACCCTGAGGGCGTTTCTCTACCGCACCGCGCACAACCTTGCCCTCAACCACCTGAAAAAGCACGGGAACCGGGAACACACCGGGCTCGACGACGGCGCATATTCCACGAACGCGGAAAATCCCGCCGATACGGTGGAGCGCGTCGAGCTCGCAGACGCGATCCGGGTCGCCATCTCGAAGCTCGATCCGGCCACGCGTTCGATTTTCACCATGCGAAGGGAACTCGCCATGGAACTGCAGGATATCGCCGCAACCCTGAATGTTTCCGAAAAAACGGTGCGCAGGAAACTTGCCGGGGCGATGGATTTTCTCATGAGGGAGCTAAAAAAGGGCGGATTTGAACCATGAGTGGGCCTTTTTTCGCGGTTCGGTTGTAGTATCATTATAGAGCAGGTGTAAGATGAAGCGACATCCATCCAGACAGGAGATCATCGAGGCGGCGCTGGACCCCGTCTGCGCGACCGGTGCCCTGCGCGACCATATCGCCGGGTGTCCCGCATGCGCCGCGGTCCACGCCGGGGCCTCCCACATCCTGCGCCCCACGGCCGTGGATCCCATCGAACCGCCCGCGGGCGCACTGGAGCGGATCATCGAAACTCACAGGTCGCGGGCAGCCGCTGCGAAAAACGTGTCATGGTCCTGGCGGGACCTCTTCCTGAAGCCGGTGCCCGCGGCGTCCCTGGCGGCGGTCCTTGCCGCGGCAATCATCATCCCCCTCTTCTTTTTCATCACGGGAAAGACCGGGGACGATATAGTCCCCGCGTTCGATATGACCATCACCCGGATTGAAAACGGCGCCGAACGCACGATTCCCTTCGCGCCCGCCGACACGGCGACGACCCGCGCAGGCGAACGGGCCCGCGTCCGGCTCGATGAGCGCGTCGACATCACGCTTGAAGAAGGATCGCACCTCGCCCTCGAAAAGTCGCTGCGCGACCAGTCCGGCCGGAAGCGGCGGCTCGCGTTCATTCTCGCGGGCGGATCCCTGACAGCGCGCGTAATGCCGAAAGCCGGGATCGAAGCCGCGTTCACGACCCCGCACGGGCGCGTGGAACTGCTGGGCACCGTGTTCAGGATCGCCGTTGGCGGCGGATCAACCTCCGTACTGCTCCGCGAGGGAACGCTTGCCGTGGAAAGCGCGTCCGGAGAAAGGGCCGTGATCAACGGCGGGACGAAGTGTACCATCTCCGGCGCGATCATGACCGCTCCCATGGACGCCGCCGATGTCGCTCTGTTCGATACACCATCGCAGTCGCGGAAAACAGCTGGTTCCGCAGACACCCGGAAGGAAAGTTCCGGGGCCGCCGCCGAATTCCTCAAAGGCGCAACCGACAGCGCCCCCGGCAACAGGACGCAACCCGATGGCATCGTCAGGGAAAGTGCTTCAAAATCCGCGGTTCGCGAAGAGATGAAGAACGAACTGCGCGGCGCGAAGGAGATGCGACGCTCCATGCGGCGCGGGCGGAACTGACCGGCGGCGAAAAAGTCATTTACAGGCCCTCCGCTTCATGGTGCAGTCGCCCCGCCCCCTTCCCGGCGGGCAATCACGCTCCATGCGCCCCGGAGGTCGCTCCATGTCATTCGCCCACGCGCTCACTGCCGGTTTCCCTGCATGGGTCCTCGCGGCGAGCATCGTATCGCTCATGTATCCGCCGTCGTTCACCTGGTTCTCCGGCCCCCTCATCACAGTCGGCCTGGGCATCATCATGCTGGGTATGGGCGTGACGCTCACGGTGGACGATTTCAAACGGATCGCGCGTTTCCCCGGCCGCGTCATCACCGGCGTGGCCCTACAGTTCACGGTGATGCCCTTCCTGGGCTGGTCCATCGCCCTTGCGTTCGATCTCCCGACGCCCTTCGCCGTGGGTCTCATCCTGGTCGCCTCGTGCCCCGGCGGGACGGCATCCAACGTGATCGCCTACCTGGCCCGTGCCGACGTACCGCTCTCCGTCACCATGACCAGCGTCTCCACGCTCATGGCGATCGCCGTGACGCCCTTCTATGCTACCATGCTCGCCGGGAGCCGCGTCGATGTGCCCGCGCTGGGGCTCTTCCTCTCCACGGTGCAGGTGATCCTCCTGCCGGTCATCGCCGGCGTTCTTCTGAACCGCTACTTCCCGCGCTTCACCGGGCGCATCCTTCCGGCGGCGCCCATGGTGGCGGTGATATTTATCACCCTCATCGTCGCGTCGATAATAGGCGCGGGGCGGGAGGAGATCCTCGCCGCGGGATGGAAGCTCATCGCCGCGGTCTTCTCGCTCCACGCCTGCGGTTTCCTGCTGGGCTACGCCGCATCGCGCATCGTGACGCGGGACATCATATCATCCCGCACCATCTCTATCGAGGTGGGCATGCAGAACTCCGGGCTCGGCGTGGTGCTCGCCCGGAGCAATTTCGCGAACCCGGCCGTCGCTATCCCCAGCGCCATTTCGAGCCTCTTCCACTCCCTCATCGCGAGCATGCTCGCCGCCTGGTGGCGGCGCCGAGTGCCCGGCACGCTCGGAACCGACGCGCCGGTATCGTCGGAATGAAAAGAGCAATGCGCACTCGTCCCGGTTCCGCGACCTGACACCTCTTTTTTCAGACTTACAAAATTTGTATTGATTTATTTTAATAGTGGTTCATTAAATGTTTGTGCAGCAATAAGCTTGTATGACGGCGCAACAAATAAAGACATCCTTTTCGGTCGCTGCCCAACGATACCACATTCAGGCAAAGAGATTTGTTGTACAATCATCCGGGTATTCAATCGAGGTTGATACATGGATACACTCCAGAAGCAGATGCGCAATTTCTCCCTGCAATTCATCCTGCGCACCGAGGGCATAAGCTATTTCATCATCGTGCCCATGATCGTCTTTTACGTGATCACCTGCGTGGGGCTCAGCGCCGAACAAACCCTTCTCTTCGTGAAAATCGCCCTCATAGTTTTCGTCATATCCTTTATCACCACCCAGATCAACAACATGCTGGTCATCGCTCCCGTGGTGCGATACTTTACAAAAGTACTGAAGGGCGAGGCAGTCGACAACGGTGAATACGCCGCCGCGAAAAAGCGTTTTCTCGCGCTGCCCTACCTGCACAGTTTCGGCGCCTTTTTCCGCTGGGTCTTCGGGCTTGGCGCGGTCATCGTGCCCTTCACGCTGATTGCCGACCTGAGCCGCACGCAGTCCTTCAACCTCTGGATGAGCGCCATCATCAACGCCCCCC
>JAGODF010000136.1 GCA_017998375.1 Spirochaetota bacterium | reverse complement strand
CCGCTGGAACACCATGCCGATCCGCTTCCGAAGGTCGATAATGTCCATTTCCATGAGCGGCGTGCCGTTGACGGAGATCCCGCCCGTGATCTTCACCTCGTCGTAAAGGTCGTTCATCCTGTTGAAACAGCGCAGGAGCGTCGACTTCCCGCAGCCCGACGGGCCTATGAGCGCCGTGATGCTCTTCGCCGGCACGCGGATAATGATGTCCTTCAGGGCGTGGAACGTCCCGTAGTGGAGGTTGAGCCTGTCGGCCTCGAGCGTGTGTCCGTTCATTATCCGAATTTTCCCTCTATGTAGTCGGACGTCCTCTGGTTCACCGGGTTGGTGAACATCGCGGATGTAGCCCCGCTTTCCAGGAGCTCTCCCATGAGGAAGAACGCGGCGTGGTCGGTCGCGCGCGCGATCTGCTTCGTGTTGTTCGACACCAGGACGATGGTGTACTCCTTCTTGAGCTCGAAGAGCGCCTCCTCGATCTTCGCCGTGGAGATGGGGTCCAGGCCGGAGCAGGGCTCGTCGAGGAGGATGATCTCGGGCTTCAGGGCAAGCGTGCGCGCGAGGCAGAGCCGCTGCTGCTGCCCGCCGGAAAGCTTCATGCCGGAGGTGTGGAGCCGGTCTCGCACCTCCTCGAACAGGACGGCCTTCTTCAGGCTTTCAACCACGATCTCGTGGAGCTCGTCCCTGTCGGTCGTGCCCTTCAGGAGCGGTCCGTACGCGATGTTTTCGAATATGGAACGCGGGAGGGGGAGCGGCACCGCGAAGACCGTGCCCACCATCCTCCGCAGCGAGGTGACGTTCACGTCCCGGCCGAGTATGCTCTTCCCGTTGATGAGGACTTCGCCCGAGATCTCGACGTTCTCCTCGAAGTCTATCATCCTGTTCATGATCGAGATGAGGCTCGATTTCCCGCTGCCGGACGGGCCCATGAAGCCGGTGACCGCGTTCCGCCTGATGCCGAGGTCGATGCCCTTCAGCACCTCGTTGCCGCCGATGCGGAGTTTCAGCCCGCGTATCTGTATCTTGTCCAAAGCGGTCATCTCAGGAATACCTCGATATCACCCTGTTCATGATGTAGTAGGCGAGTATGTTGATGCCGAGGATGCTCGCGACCAGCACGAGCGCGGTGGCGTACGCGTTTCCCATGGAGATCCCCTCCCGCGCCAGGATGTAGAAGTGCACGGCCATGGTCCTCCCGGAATCCATGAGGGAGGTGGGGAGCCGGAGCGAGCTTCCCATGGTGAAGATGACCGCCGCGGTCTCGCCGACGGCGCGGCCGACGGAGAGCATGATACCCGTGAGAATCCCCGGCGCCGCCGACGGCAGAACCACCCTGATGGTGGTCTCCCACCGTGTCGCGCCCAGCGAGAAGGAGACCATCCGGAAGTTCCGGGGCACGGACTTGATCGCCTCCTCGGCGGTGCGGATGATCGTCGGCAGGATCATGATCGTCATCGTCAGCGCGCCGGAGATGAGCGACCAGCCCATGTCGAGCTTGATGACGAAGAAGATGAAGCCGAAGAGACCGTAGATGATGGACGGGATTCCCGCGAGCGACTCGACGCCGAAGCGGAGGATCGTGGTGAAGCGCGTCTCCTTCGTGTACTCGGTGAGGAAGATCGCGGTTCCGATGCCGAGCGGCGTGGCGAACACCAGCGAGAGCGCCACGAGAAGCAGCGTGCCGATTATGGACGGAAAGATGCCGCCGTGCCGTCCCATGTCTTCCGGGTACTTCAGGATGAATCCGAGGTCGACGTTCGCGATCCCCTTGACGAAGATAATTACCACGATGACGGCGAGGATGCCCACCGCGAACCAGGTGAGGACGTTGAGCGACCAGCCGCTCCAGCGGTCGACGAGGCGCGGGTTGATTCTCATCTGATCACCTTCCTCTTGATCACGAAGTTCGCGATGTAGTTGAGGATCATGATGATCACCAGGAGCACGATGCCGGTGGAGAAGAGCCCGAGCCTGTGGTCGCCAGACGCGTACGCGAGTTCGAGCGCGATGTTGCTCGTCAGGGTCCGCAGCGAATCGAGCGGCCCGGCGGGTATCTTCAGGGCGTTCCCGGCGAGCATGATGACCGCCATCGTCTCGCCGATGGCCCGCCCCATGCCGAGGATGAACCCGGCGAGGATGCCCGAGCGCGCGGCCGGGATCACCACGCGGAACACGGTCTGCCACTTGGTGGCGCCCATCGCGAAGGAGCCCTCGCGGTAGGAGCGGGGCACGCTCATGAGCGAATCGTACGATATGCTGATGACCGTCGGCATGATCATCACCCCGAGCACGATGGAGGTCGCCAGGAGCGAGAAGCCCGAGCCGCCGAACACGGTCCGCACCGCGGGAACAATGTAGATGACGCCGAGGAACCCGTACACGACGGAGGGTATCCCGGCGAGGAGCTCGAGCGCCGGCTTCAGGAAGAGCTTCCGCTTCCTGCCCGCGTACTCGGCGAGATAGGTGGCGCAGGCGAGGCCGATGGGTCCGCCGATTACCAGCGCGCCGACCGTCACCATGAACGACGAGACGATCATCGGGAATATTCCGAAGTGCCCCCTGGTCGGCGCCCACTTCATCCCGAGAATGATCTTCCCGACGCCCGCCTTGTAGAAGAGCGGCAGTCCCTCGATGAAAATAAACGCGAATATCAGGAAAAGAAACAGGATCGACGATACCGCGAAGCCCGCGAGGAGAACCCGGACCACCCTGTCTTTCAGTATTGCCCTGTTGTCATTCATTGGCCGGTATCAGGCCCTCCTTCTTGAGAATCTCCTGGCCCTGTTTCGAGAGCACGTAGTCGATGAAAAATTTCGCGGCGGGCGGCGGCTCGCCGTTCATCAGATAGAGGAAAGGCCTCACGATCCTGTACGTTTTCTTCTTTATATTCTCCACTGTCGGGTCGACTCCGTCGATTTTCACCGGCGCCACGCGATTGTCGATCATCCCGAGTGAGAGAAAGCCGATCGCGTAGGGATCGCTCGCGACCACCTCCTTGACCGACCCGTTGGAGTCCTGGACCATGATGGCGTCGGAGATCTCGACCTTCTTCATGACGAGCTCCTCGAACGCCCCGCGCGTCCCCGATCCCTCCTCGCGCGTCACCGCGTCGATGCCCCGGTCGATCCAGCCGAGCTCCTTCCAGTTGGTCGTTTTCCCGGAGTAAATGTCCCTCACCTGCTCGATGGAAAGGGAGCGAACCGGGTTTTCGGAATTCACGACGACGACGATACCGTCCCAGCAGATGACGATTTCCTTCAGCGTTTTTTCCGCCGCATTGAGCTCGCGCGATGACATGCCGATGGTCACCGTCCCAGTGAGGCAGGCCTGGATGCCCGCCGATGATCCGCCAGCCTGTACGTTTATCACGTGGCTGGGATTCTGTATCATGAACATCTCGGCGAGCTTCTCGGTGAACGGCATCACCGAGGTCGAGCCCGCTATGCTCACCGCCATTGACTCGACCGAATGCCCCCCGCCCGGGGCCTTTCTGCATGACGGGGCCGCGGCGATGAGGGCCGCGAACAGGAGCGCTGTCGCTTTCCTCGTCAGCATGATCCTGGCTCTTTCTCGTGCCGAATCGTTTTTCCCTGCACCATGAAGATGACGAGCTCGGCGATGTTAGTCGCGTGGTCGCCGATGCGCTCGAGATACTTCGAGACGAACACCAGCCTCATCGCGCGGGACACCGAGGCGCCGTCCCGGGACATGATCTCCTGCAGGTCGTCGCACACCTTCTGGAGAAGCTCGTCCACCTTCTCGTCGTTCTTCTTCACCGTGAGCGCGAGGTCCACGTCCTCGTGTATGAACGAAACGAGGCTGTCCCGGAGCATCGCCTGCACCGTCTCCGCCATCTGCGGGATGGTCACGTACGGCTTGAGCTGCGGCTCCTTCACGAGCTCCACAACGCGCTCGCAGATGTTGACCGCCATGTCGCCGATCCGCTCCAGGTCGTAGTTGATCTTGAGCCCCGTGGTGATGAACCGGAGGTCCTTGGCGACCGGCTGCCTGAGGGCGATGACCTTGTGGCAGAACTCGTCGATCTCGACCTCCTTGCGGTCTATCTGGTCATCGTCGGCAATGACGGACGCCGCGAGCTTCCCGTCCATCTCCTCGAGAGCCTTTATCGCGCTGATGATCGAGCGCTCGACGAGGTTGCCGAGGAGAAGCAGGTTCTGCTTGAGATCGCTCAGGTCCCTGTCGTACGATTTGTTCGTGTGTCCTTCCATGCGGCCTCCGTTGGTGCCGTGTGCTGCACGTTGATAGGGAATGGAAAATCCGGGAACGAAAACCGGCGAAGAGCAAACACTATAAAGGGGGTATGAGTAAATGTCAATACTATTCTTCGGGTCCGCCCGCCGGGATATGCGCAGCGGCCGTGCCCCTGCAGTTGCGGCACCGGCCATCATCCTCCGTCGCGCCGCGCCCTCCCCATCCGTTCCTGTAGAATTTCCACCGCCCGGCGGAATCCTTCGCGGTCCGCGACATCAGGAGTTCCGTCAACGGCGTGCTTCCCGCAGACAAACCCGAAGAGCTCCTTGTCATCGCTCAACTCGCCTGCCCCCCCGGCCATACGCAGCAGCGCTTCCGCGGCGTGGTAACGCACCAGGTACTCCCCGTCGGCGGCGGCCTCGAAGAGTATGGCCTCGAATTCCGGCGTGATGAATTCCGTGACCGGGCGGTCCGCCGCGGCGCCCATGGCGATCTTGAGGTTCACAAGCGCGTCTATACGGGCGCTCCAGTGCAGGGAGCGGTTCCCGACGATGGCCATCAGGGCCTCCATCGCGCTGTCGCTCTTGCCCAGTGTGAGGATGTTCCGCGCCATGTTTCCCGCGCTATGGCTGTCCCTGGTAACCCCCAGGGCGTCGTCCAGGGCCTTGCGGCACTCCCCGGTGCCCAGAAGCTCCGCCGCCCTGCCAAGATAGGGATCGTATCCCTTCCCGATCCGCTCCGCCACGATGCGCGAGGCCGCGGCGCGTTCCTCCGGCGAGAGGGAGGCCATGGCTGCGTCCACCTCGTCCAGCCGCGGGCCGTCGTGCCACTCGATGTAGCGGTCCCTTTCCTTGTCAAACACGGCAATGAGTTCATCAATGGGCATTTCCCCTCCCCGCGCGGGCGCCGGCGCGTATGACAATTACACCCAGGTGGCGCACTGTCAATAGTATTCCCGGTTGGCGCCTGGGCGTCCGTCAACGCGGCAGCTTGTATCGCCCGTCCCCGGGCTTTGAAGGCGCTTTAAAAAAGAAAAAATATCTATTTACACGAAAGCCCGTCCGGCATGTAATGCCTGTGAATTTCGGGATGATATACCTTCCCCCGCGGCATCACACTATCACCAACGGAGTACTGATTATGGGCGGTTTTTTCGGAGTGGTTTCCAGGGACGACTGCGTGAACGACCTTTATTTCGGTACCGATTATCATTCGCATCTCGGGACCAAGCGCGGAGGCATGGCGGTCCTGGGCGAGAACGGCTTCGCCCGCAGCATCCACGACATTTCCAACACGCAATTCCGCTCCAAGTTCGACGGGGACCTGCCGAAATTCCGCGGCCGTAAGGGGGTCGGCGTTATAAGCGACTTCGAGGACCAGCCGCTCATTATCAACTCGCATCTCGGCAAGTACGCCATCGTCACCGTGGGCGTTATAAAAAACTTCGATGCCCTCACAAAAGCCGCCTTCGGCAAACGCACCACCCATTTCTCCGAAATGAGCGGCGGAGAGATCAACCCCACCGAACTGGTGGCCACGCTCATCAACCAGGAAGCGAATTTCGTCGACGGCATCAGCCGCGCCCAGGAGTGCATCGAGGGCTCGTGCTCTATGCTGCTGTTGACGGACTGCGGCATCTACGCGGCCCGGGACCGCATGGGGCGCACTCCCGTGGTGGTCGGAAAGAAGCCGGGCGCCTACGCCGCGGCCTTCGAAACCTGCTCCTTCCCCAACCTGGGATACGAGACCACCGCGTACCTGGGCCCCGGCGAAATAGTCCACATGACCGAGGAAGGCGTGGAGACGGTGAAAAAACCGGGCGACCGAATGCGCATATGCGCGTTCCTCTGGGTCTATTACGGCTATCCCCCCTCCATGTACGAAAACGTCAGCGTCGAGGCCGCCCGCTACCGGTGCGGCGCCGCGCTCGCGAGGAAAGACTCCACTCCGATAGACGTGGTGGCGGGCATACCCGATTCCGGCGTGGCCCACGCGATAGGCTACGCCAACGAGTCGAAGATCCCGTACCAGCGCCCCTTCGTGAAATACACGCCCACCTGGCCCCGGAGCTTCATGCCACAGGACCAGTCGATCCGCGACCTGGTCGCGAGGATGAAGCTGATTCCCGTCCGCGAAATCATCCAGAAGAAGCGGATACTCTTCTGCGACGACTCCATCGTCCGCGGCACGCAGCTGAAGGACACGATCCAGCGGATTTACGATTACGGCGCGAAGGAAGTGCACATGCGCCCGGCCTGTCCTCCGCTGGTCTACGGATGCAAGTACCTGAATTTTTCCAGGTCCCGCTCGGCCCTGGACCTGGCTGCGTGCAAGGCGATCAAGGAGCTGGAAGGAAGCGACGACGCGCACCTCGACGAGTACTCATCCGGAAGCGGCGACAGGTTCCGCGCCATGGTCGACCGCATCCGCACGCGCCTGGGGCTGACCACTCTGCAGTACCAGACGCTCGATGACCTTATCGAAGCCATCGGGATACCGGCCGAAAAGATCTGCACCTACTGCTGGAACGGCAAGGAATAGGAAGAATGATACGATCATCGTCGGCATATCTCCTCCTGCTCTACTGCGTTTTTGGCCTCGCGGCGCTTCTCGTGCTCCTCACCAGGGGGCGCGGAAGGACCATAGGATGGAAGCTCGCGGTCGGCACGCTCATCCTCTCCCTCACCGCTCCCGTCGCCGCGCCGATATCGTGCAAATCCGGATCCCCGGCAGAGGCAAGGAAATCTGACGTCTGGGCACGCGCGGGGTGGATCGACGACGACACCTTCCGCCAGACGGGAATTGGCACTCCCCGAATGGGATATACGAACATCGTGATGAGAAAGGGATCCGCGAAGCAGGCGGCGATCCTGAACGCGCAGCACGGTATCATCGAAAAATTCAGGAACTACGCCACACCCGAAGCGTGCTGTTACGTGCTCATGTCCGCCGAGCCCAGCTTCGCCTGGGCCAGGGAGATGACGGGCATCGTCAAGGGCGGTAGCATCCTCGCGGAAAAGTTCGACGCGGAGGAAAACTGCCAGATAGTGTACGAAGTGAAGCTGAAGGGACTGAAGCAGAAGGTGATGAAGCTCCAGTAGGCGGCGGGGCTTCACTCCACGGCCGGAATTATATCATGCGCGTCCTCCCCTACGTCGTCTTCGAAACCACCGAGAAGTGCAACCTGCGCTGCGGGCACTGCTACAACCACTACAAGGCGCCGGGCGCGGCGTCGCCCTTGAAGTCCTCCTACCGCGGCTCCATGAAAACCCTCCGGAAGCTCTACTCCCTTGCCGACATTCGGACACTCGTCATGTCCGGCGGGGAACCGTTCCTCGCCGAACGCTTCGAGGAGCTCGTCCTCTTCGCCAGGATGAAGGGCTCCGCGGTGAAGATACTCAGCAACGGCTGCGCGGGTACCCTGGAACGGTACCGGAAGCTCATAGATATGGGAAGCGTTGCCTTCCAGTTTCCCCTGCATTCCGCTGAGGCGCGCGTGCACGACGCGGTTACCGGCGTGGCCGGCTCCTGGGAGCGGTCGCTCCGCTCAATCGCCGAGGTGCGCTCCCTGGGCGGGGAACCGTTCGCGGTGAACGTAATCTCCCGGCGCAATCAGGATGGCATAGGGGCGCTCCTCAACCTGGTCATCGAAACCGGCGTGAAGCGGGTGCTCTTTCTCCGCTACAATGTGGGCGGCCCGGGCGCGGGCAACCCGGAGGATCTCATCGTGAAAAAAAGCGCGCTGAAAGAAGTTTTCTCGGTTGCCGAGCAGTACGCCTCCGGGGGGAAACTGGCGATAACCTCCAACGTCTGCACACCCATTTGCGTCATCGATCCGGACGACTACCCCCATGTCGGGTTCACGCACTGCTCCCCGGACCCGGCAAAGCTCCCGGTCACCGTCGATTACACGGGAGATTTCAGGCGCTGCAACCATTCGCCGGTCGTCCTGGGCAACATCTTCACCGGCGGCCTGGAGCCGCTCTTTTCGCTCGGGGACGCGAGATGGGAATCGGTGCCCGAACGCTGCGCCGGCTGCGCAAAGTTCGAGAAGTGCCGGGGGGGATGCAGGGCCGCGGCGGAGCAGTATTACCGGGATGCCGCGCTTCCCGATCCCTATATTGAACTGAGCGGCGAGTAACGACAAGGACACGCGTAAAATCATTGACTTTGCCATCGCAGTTGTTTATAGGTATGCAGTATCCTGACCGCGCCGGCATCACGCGGTGTTCATCAGCCGGCGGCGGGGGCTTCCCGTATATGAACATACTGAAAACCTGGACCGGCCTGATCGAAAGGGGCTGTCATCTTTATGACAGCGAAGAAGCCGTCAAGCTCAGGAAAATCCAGAACACGCTCATCCTTGTCCTGATCATCTCGTTCGGCTGGTCCATCGTTTTCGAGGCGCTCCTCGGGCTGCACATGCTGTTCGTCCTGCGGCGCGACATGGCGGAGATAACGCGCATGTTCCTGCACTACGTCCCGCCGTCGTTCATCGGCCTGGGGATAATCGTCCTGTGCCTGTATCTCCAGAAGAACAGGAAGGGCAACCTCTACGCGCTGGTGGTGTTTTACCTGGGAATCGCGTGGAACCTGTATATCTGCATCTCCCTGTCGTTCGACACCATGTTCTACCTCATCAAGCTGGCGTTCATGCCGCTTCCCCTCGTCGCCCTGTCGGCACGGTCGAAGGCGCAGAAGTTTTCCATGGTGACGGGAACCATGGCGGTGGTCGGCGCGCTTATCGCGGACTTCGCGTTCCATCATTACAACGAGCCCCTCTGCCCGATACCGGCGGTGTACAGCACCTACCTCCTGGTATTCGCGCTGTACCTCGTGGTGACCGCCATCATCATCATCTTCTACTACGTCTCGAAGATCACCGACGACGCAGAGGACAGCCTCTTCCGGGAGCAGGACAGGTCGGAGCGCCTGCTCCTGAACATCCTTCCCGTCAACGTGGCGCAGGAACTGAAACACAAGGGATACGCGGCCCCGGTCAGGTACGACCTGGTCACCATCATGCTGACGGACATCGCGGGCTTCACGAAACTGGCCGACACGATCGCCCCGGAGGTCCTCGTCCGGGAGCTCGACGGCTGCTTTTCCGCGTTCGACGCGCTGACGGAGAAATACCGCATCGAGAAGCTGAAGACGCTGGGCGACGCGTACCTGTGCGCCGGGGGCGTTCCGGCCGGCAACAGGACCAACGCGATCGACATGGTGCTCGCCGCCCTGGAGATACGGAGCATGATGGCGCGCGAAAGGAGAAGAAGGGAACGGGCCGATGAATACATCTGGGACATACGGATCGGCATCAGCACGGGGCCCGTCGTGGCCGGCGTCATCGGCGAGAAGAAGTTCACCTACGACGTCTGGGGAGACGCGGTGAACGAGGCGGGCATCCTAGAAATGTACGGGAAGATCGGCGAGATCAACATCTCGCGCTCTACGTATGAACTGGTGAAGGAGCTTTTCAACTGCAGGAGCAGGGGGAAGGTCGGCATCGGGGGCGGGAAATACATGCACATGTATTTCGTAAAATCCATAAAGAAGGAATATTCGCTGGGCGCGGAGGGGAAAATCCCGAACGACGCGTTTATGAAAAAATACCATTCCGTCAGGAAGGGGAAAGGCCCCCGCGAAAGGAAGAGGCCGGTATGCTTCGACCAGGTGAGCTGAGCCGCGTATGAAACGGTTGCTGAGAAAACTGGTGTCACTCTATGACCGCGTCGGGCGGTACGGGGACGACCCGCGGGAACCCGCCGGGGCGAGGAAGATGAACGAGCTCTACAACAAGGGCTGGTTCTTCATCTTCGGCGCGGTCTTCTCCAACCTGGTCGCGACACTGGCGATAGTCGCGCTGCTGATGACGACGGACCTCATCCCCTTCGACAGGATCGTGCTGGTCCGCATGGCGAAGGCGTATGTCGGGGTCGAGGCCGCCGCCTGTCTCCTGATGCTCGCGGTCTTCTTCTCCGGCAGGCGC
>JAGODF010000135.1 GCA_017998375.1 Spirochaetota bacterium | reverse complement strand
GGCATGCCGCACCGGGGTTATGTGGTGGATGATGATTCCCGCGCATCCGGCGGGGTGCGGACCCGACACCCGGTGCACCTCCACGCCGGGGACCCCGGAGGCGGCCCGGGCCGTGTCAACATCGTCGCCGCGCGCCGAGACGTGGACGCGGCCGGAGGTGAGCCTGGAGAGGACCGCGAGGCCCCGGGCGAAATATTCCGCGTTCCCCGAAAGGACGACCGCGGGGCGGGGCGCCAGCGGGGCCGAGTTGAACGCGGTGACGAAGATGTCCCTCGGCTCGTCAGCGGGATTCGCCTGGACGGCGAAGGGCATCTGGCGGAAACAGGGGAAGAGTCCCGATTCGAGGAGGAGGGGGATGATCTCCTCGCGCTTCTTCTGGATGGCGGCGCGCGGTTTCACCGGCGCTTTTTCCGTGGAGTTCTTTCCGTCGGAGGCGATGACGATGGCGGTGATGACGCGCCTTTCACCGCGTACAACGCGTTCGACCTTCCCGCTTACGGGCGATACGAAACGCAGCTGTTCCGTGGCCTTGTCGGTGAAAAGCGGGGTGCCCGCCCTGACCCGGTCGCCTTCTTTTACCAGGAGTACGGGCCTGACTCCGCGGAAGTCTTCCGGCAGCAGCGCGGCGCTGGCCGGCACCGGGGCGGTAACGCATTCATCGGACGGGGCGCCGTCGATGCGGATATCGAATCCTTTTTTCAGAGTGATATCGGACATCACCGTCTCCGCGACGCTTCCCGTAACGCGCATTCCGCGGTTCCTTCCTGCGGTTTCGAATTCGCGCAGGCGCACGGGCCGGCGCCGCCGTTGACCATGCCGGCGCAGGTGTGTATCGCCCTCTTCTTCCTGAGTAATCCCAGGGAGAGTGACGCGATACATAACAGAACGATAGCTGCTGTCAGTATGAACGTGGTGATCATCATTTTCCCGGATGCACGACGGCACGCCGCAGCATGGAGAGTGTACAGTAACAGCGGAAAAAGATTTTCGCAATTGTTTTTTTCGGTATCGTGTAAATTAATCTTGTTCGCGGCATCCACCCGGCGTAGGGTGTCCGGGAGCGTTCATGATGGGACACTACGGAAAAACGACGGCATTGGCTGCGGCATGCGCCGTCCTGGCAGGATACTGCGCGACCGCGCCGGTGGCGGGGCCGGGCGAGACCGGCTGGCAGTCAGACCACGCCTTCCGCGTGCGCGCGGCAGGCACGCCCGACGCCGGTGAAAAGAGCCCCGCCGCGCGAAGGGCCCAGGCGCGAAGGGCCGCGCGCACCATGGCGAGGTATATCGCCCTCGAAGACTTCACCGCGCAGGTATACAACGCCCTGGATGCAGGGATCGCGACACACGCGGAAGTAATGGCGAGGGTAAGGAAGGACTTCGGGAGCGCAATAGCGGCGGGTTCCGCGGTGAGCGAGAAGTATCACGGGGACGGGAGCTGCGCGATCATCTATGAAATTCAGTCGCCACACCTTAAGCAGAACCTGGCCACACTGAGAAACGGGCTTGTGGTGCGGCGGTGACCGGGGACACCGTCAGGCGCGTATCCTCTTTTCGAAATCCTCGGTGCTCAGCGGCTTGCTGAAATAGTAGCCCTGGTAGTAATCGCAGTTGTTCTTCACCAGGAACTCCAGCTGATCCTCCTTCTCCACGCCCTCGGCCACGACCCGGAACCCCAGGTTGTGCGCCAGGTCGATGATGGTGGTCGCGATAGTCGCCGATTTAGAATTGTGGGGCAGGTGGTCGATGAACGACTTGTCGATCTTGAGCATGTCTATGGGATAGTCCTTCAGCTTCGAGAGGGACGAGTAGCCGGTGCCGAAATCGTCGATTGATATCGAAAGCCCGAGGCTGGTGAGCTCGTTGAGTTTCTCGATGCTCTCCTTCTCGTTGCTCATGATGCCGCTCTCCGTGATCTCCAGTTCCAGCCATTGCGGATCGAGCCGGGTTTCCTTCAGCACCCGGCAGATGCTGGTCACCATCTCGGGATGGTTGAACTGGTACGGAGAAAGGTTGACCGCCACCCGCATGGGGGCGAATCCCTTTTCCTGCCACCGGTAATTCTGTATGCAGGACTGGTACAGGATGATATTTCCTATCTCCTCGATCATTCCGTTCTTCTCGGCGAGGGGGATGAACTCGAAGGGGGGAACGAGGCCCCGTTGCGGCGAGTGCCACCGGATGAGCGATTCCATGCCGATGATGCGGCCGTCCCGCGTCACCTTCGGCTGGTAGTGGGCGATGAACTCGTTGCGGAAGATCGCGTGCTGGAGCTCCTCCTCCATCTTTATACGCTTGATGATCTCCCTGTTCATCTGCTCGTCGTAGAGATAGTAGGTGTTCCGGCCCCTGCCCTTGGCGTGGTACATCGCCGTTTCCGCGTTGCGCATGAGCGTTTCCTCGCGGTTGCCGTCGTGGGGGAAGATGCTCACGCCGATGCTCGCGGTTATATGGAAAACGTTGCCGTCCACCAGGAACGGGTCCGAGAATACCGCGAATGTCTTCTGGACGACGTCGACGATGCCCTCGGCGCTTCCAAGCTCGGAAAACAGGAGCATGAACTTGTCGCCGTCCAGGCGGGACACCAGGTCGTCCTCGCGGAACGAGGAGCGCAGCTTCGCGGCGAACTTCTGCAGCAGCCTGTCGCCGAGCGCCGGCCCGTGCATCTCGTTGATGTTTTTGAACCTGTCCAGCCCCAGGCACATCACGGCCAGGTTCTTTTCCCTGCCGTGGCGCTGGGACTTCACTATCTCCATGTGGAGCTTGTTGGAGAACATCTCGCGGTTCGGGAGCTGGGTGAGCTGGTCGTAGAAGGTGTAGTAGGTGAGGAGCTCCTCGGCCTGCTTGCGCTTCGAAATGTCGGCGATCACCACGCGGAGCTCCCGGTTCTCGTCGTCCTTCTTCGCGGAGATTTCCGACCAGACCTTCTCGCCCTTGCGGTTCAGGAGGGGAACCTCCACGTTGTACGCCTCGCCCTGGGCGTCCAGCCGGCGGATGAGCGCCGTCAGGTCCTCCGGGTCCGCGAAAACGGAGGAGAGCGCGTTCCCGATGATATCCGCGCAGCTGTCGTATCCGAATATCCTGTAGCCGAGGTCGTTGGTCTCCAGGATGGTCATGGTCGGGTAGTCGACCGTGACCATCCCGACCAGCGCGTTGTTGTAGAGCCTCCGGTACTTCTCCTCCCTCTTTTTCATCGCCTTCTCGGCGAGCCTGCTTTCGGTGACGTCCCGCGTGTTGAGCAAGATGCCCTGGATGAGCGGGTTGTCCATCAGGTTGCTGCCGGTGGACTCCAGGTGGCGCCAGGAGCCGTTGCTGTGCCGATAGCGGTACTTGATAACCGCGAGCTCGCCGTTGCGCAGTGTGGCGCTCCGCTTGAGGACCTCCGCCATCTGTTCGCGGTCCTCGGGGTGAACCATCGCCAGGGCGCTGGTGCCGAGGCGCTCCTGCTGGGTGTAGCCGAGCACCGGGGTGACCGAATGACTCTCGTACCTGATGACGCCGTCGGTGTCCAGGATGGAGATGATCTCGGAGCTGTGCTCGATCATCGTGCGGAACTTTTCCTCGCTGCCGCGGATGGCGTTTTCCGCATCGAGGATGCTTGAGATGTCGATGGCGATGCCGCGGATGCCAATGGTGATCCCCGATTCCTCTATGGGCGTCGTGTAGAGGTGCACGGGGATTTTCCTGTCCTTGCCCTGGAAGGTGTACCCCTCGCCGGAGTAGCGCTTGCCGCCGAGCGTTTTTCCGAAACCGCGCATCGCGCGCTGGCGGTGCTCGGGCGCCACTATGTCGAAGGCGTTCCTTCCCATGAGCTCTTCCCGGGCGTAGCCGAGCAGCTCGGTCGCCCGCTTGTTTATGTAGAGGATGATGCCGTCGGAATCGAGCTCGAAGACCATCTCCGGGAGATATTCTACCAGGTCGCGGAGTTTCCGCTCGCTGTCGATGAGCGCGTCGATGTAATGCTTCTTTTCGGTGATGTCCCGGATCATTCCGCGAAATCCGGATTTCCTGCGCGTCTTGGTGAAGACGAGCTCCACAGACGCTGAAATGATCCTTTTCCTTCCGTCCTTTCGCAGCACTTCCCAGTCGGAGAACTCGACGCTCTCCCCGGTCTGGAAGACCTGGGCGAACACCTCGAGTATCTTTTTCGAGGTCGCATCCGTGAAGAAACCCGCATAGCTCTTTCCGACTATTTCATCCCGGGAGTAGCCGGTGAGGCTGGTGATGGCGTTGTTGACGAAGATGATGTTCCCACGGAGGTCCACCTGGTAGTATCCTTCGCTGATGCTCTCCAGGAAGGTGCGGTACTTGTCCTCGGACTCGATGAGCGCGTCCTGAATCGCCTTGACATCGGTGATGTCGCGGGCGATTCCGTAGAACTCGACCTCGCCGTGCGCGTTGACGGCGCGGGTGACGTACTGGCCGATCCAGATTATGCTTCCGTCCTTTTTGAGAATGGGAAGCTCGTGGTAGGTTTGCTCCGTCGAATCGAGGAGCTGTGTGCGGTAAAACTCGAGGACTCCTTCCCTGTATTCATCCGGAATGATGTTGATATAGTTGAGTTTCGTGAACTCTTCGAGCGAGTAGCCGAGTTTCGCGATCCCGTAGCTGTTGATGTACTTGAAATTGCCCTGGGCGTCGTTGCGGTAGATGACGTCGTTCGCGCGCTCGACGAGGTCGCGGAAGATCTTCTCGCTCTCCATCAGCGCGTCCTGCGCCTTCCTGTAATTGGTCACGTCTCGCATGATGCCGCGGAATCCCGTCGGCGTATCGCCCCCGTCCACGATGGGCGCGATGGAGGTTTCGAAATGCCGCATGTCCCCGGTGTCGGTCAGGTTCGTGAGGGAGGTCCGCTTCACGGGCTGGCTCGTGCGGGAGATGTGCGTGAAGATTTCCCCGAGGCGGGCCGAGTCATCCGGATTGAGCAGGGCGGAATAGTTGAGGCCGATGATATCGTCCCTGTTCCTGCCGAAAATCCGGGCAAAGGATTCATTTGAATAGGTGAAGTTCCCGGCGAGATCGCATTCGTAATATCCCTCGATGATATTATTAATGATCGCCTGGAACCTGGTGTCGTTATCGCTAGCCATGGAAGCCCGTGGTATTTAGTCATGCACCGGCGCGCGGTGCATGCGTATATTCCAGGAGGTCAGATATGGGGACACCCTCCCATATATAAAAAGCCCGTCAGGGCGTGTTTTTCCATGAAAAATTCAGATAGTCAATAATATTTTATAGTTTATAGGAAAAACATCATACGGGCATGCAGGGGGATGATAGCGCAGGCCTAAAATGCAACAATTATCGATTTTTGATCAAATTAATCGACAAAGCTGCCGATAGTAGCATTGGAATGCGGATATCATGGATGAGATCCGTCCCTGCTGTCATGGAGGATGATATGAGTCTCGATAGATGCAAAAAATGCCCCTATTACATGATGCACTACAAAAACGAAGTGCTCTGTAATTACATGTTTGAGGTGCGCCAGCGTACCATTGGTACATCGAGCTGTGTCATGTCCTGTCCTGTGGAATGATTACCGCTCACCGTTGAATTTTTCCCGCAGGCGCGCGAACTCTTCTTCACCCAGGCATTCTTCCGCGTAACGGCACCAGCGCGCGCACGATTCTAGGCTCCTGAATATTTCTGTCCCGCAACGACCGCACCTTGCCGTGGTTTCATCGGAAAAGATCTCTATGGTCCCGCCGCATGCGGGGCATTGTTTCACCGTGAGTTCCGGCGTGCGGACGTTCGCCGCGCCGGGACAGCGCGGCTTCCTTCGGTCATTCGTATCGGGCATCGCTATCCTCCACGGAAAATACGGGGCCGCGCCTGGTCACCGGGCGCGCGCTCCCCTGGTGTCGTCCTCCTCCTTCACCTCGCCGCCGATTGTGATGGTGTAGTCTTCCACGCGTATTTTCCTGCCGGCTTTGTTCATGGCTTCCTGCACTATCCTCCCCACACCGAAACAGCACGGGACCTCCATGTGGAGCAGGGTGACCGACTGAATCTCCTGGTGGGCGAAGAGCTGCGTGAGCTTGTCGATGTAGATGTCGATGCCCTGGTCGAGCTTGGGGCAGAAGATGAGGAGTTTCTTTCCGCGGAGGAATTCCGAGTGGAAGTCTGCGAGCGCGAATGGAACGCAGTCCGCCGCGACGAGAAGTTCCGCGCTGTGAAAATACGGTGCCATGGGATTGACAAGGTGGAGCTGAATGGGCCACTGGCTCAGCTCGGACTGGATGGTGTTACGCGCAGGCGGAGTGGCGTTACCGGCGGTGCGGCTGATGTCGCGCGCCATTGATCCGGGACAGCCGGTATGCGCCCGTGCCATGATGAGCGACGCAGATCCTGTTTCGAAGCCGTCGGGAACGGGGTACCCGTTGTTGCGGAGAAAGCCCAGGGCCTCCCGGAGATATCCGTCCTCGTTGTGGTCTTTGAGGTGATGGAGATGCGCCCTGATGGTGCCGGCCCCCTGCTTCACGATGTTTGCCATTACTTTCTTCTCGTCATAGGGTTCGGCTTCGCGTTCCTCGACAGTGATCGCTCCCAGCGGGCATTCGCCCAGGCAGGCGCCGAGCCCGTCGCAGAAGAGGTCGCCAACCAGCCGCGCCTTTCCTTCTATTATCTGCAGTGCCCCTTCCGGGCAGCCGGGAACGCAGTTGCCGCAGCCGTCGCACAGTTCCTGATCGATATTAATTATCTTCCTTATCATCCGCATCCTCCGATTGTATGTTAGGATTCCTAACTATATGTCAGGTGTACCGCTATCTCGGGGGATGTCAAGAAAATATTCATTTTTTGCTGGAAAAAGCGGGAAGGATGACGTATGTGACTTGAGGGCGCATTTCAGTCTGTATTCAGGAGAATCGGGATGGTTCTGGTCACCGGCGGTACGGGGCTTCTTGGAAGGGCGATTATCGACGAGTTGCTTAAAAACACAGGATACCGCATACGCGTTCTGACCAGGTATCCGGAGAAATACCCGGAGCGTGCATCTGAACGGATTGAGCTTTTCCGGGGCGACCTGGCCGACAGGAACGCGCACGGTCCGATGCTCGAGGGCGTAAGCCGCGTGGTGCACGCCGCGGCGCTCATGAGCTTCTGGAGGCGCGACCACGCGAAGATGTATGAAACGAACGTGGAGGGGACCAGGCGCCTGGTGGACACCTGTCTGCGTGTGAAGATGAAGAAGTTCGTGTACGTCGGCGCTATGGCGACGGTGGGGCCTCCCGCCGACAGCGCGATACGCGTGGTGAACGAGGACACGGCGGCCGCCAGGAAAAAAACTGGCGTGCAGTACGCTGAAACCAAAAAGATCGCGGAGCGGATAGTTGAGAGCGCGGCCAGGGTGGGGTTGCCCGCCGTGATTCTCGTGCCGCCGATGATCATCGGTCCCGGCAACTGGGACCAAAGCTCGGCGAGCGTCTTTGCGCTGATGTACAGGGGAATGCCCGTCTATATGAACGCGAAGGTTCCAGTGGTGGCTGCCGTTGATGTCGCGCGCGCGGTGAGGCTTTCGCTGGAGAAAGACAGTATCCCCGGGGAGAAGTTTTTCCTCGTTGCGGACACGATGAGCGCGCGGGAGCTCTTCGAGAAAATCGCCCGGAGCGTGGGTAGGCCGGCACCGAGGGTGAGGCTGCCCCGGTGGCTTGTCCTGGCCGCGTCGTTCATCAACGAGCTGCCGTCGCTGGTTACATGGAAGAAACCCGGAGTGACCGTCGAGGGCGTGCGGATGATATCGGACAATCCCGTGTATCGATTCGATGGCGGGAAGATATGCGCATCCTGGGGGTTGAGTTATACGCCCATTGATGAAGTTATCGCCGAGACCGGCAAAAAATTTCTGGAGGAGCTGTATCAGGCTAAAAAAATTTAATGTTTCGCCCGTGGAAATCGTATGTATGCCGGGAGGAACATTCTATGCTTGATACAACAATTCGTATCGGGAGTGAGGTCGCGGACAGGATTGACCGCGTGTGCGAGAGCAGGAGTGTGTCGAGGGCGTGCCTGGTTTCGGCGCTGGTCCGGCGGGCTTCCGGGCGGCTGCGGCCTTTGCCTGAAGAGCGGGTGCGCGTGAAGTACCAGCGCCGCCGCGCAAAAAGCGAGTGGCGGTGTGTGCACCTGGCGCTCAGGCCGGATGAGTATGAGTTTTTCGGCGATACGCGGAAGGTGTTCAGGTTGTCTGTGTCGTGCATTGTCGCGTATGCAGTGGAGCATCTACTAGATGAACTGCTTGAGGAGATGGCGGATGATGTCGATAACTATCGGTATCGAAACTATCTCATAGCCCGTTTTATGGCTGGTGATGTGGTGTGCTGGATCCATTGCTGGGGAATCCCCCCGCAGATAGCCCTGGGCGAACCCATCATACCCACTTTGGGTACACACTAGCCCCCGAAGCACACGAATCGCCTTCCCTTAATGCCCGGCGAGCACTCCGGGCTCGGGTTGCCGTGTCCTCGCGCTCAGCGCAGGCCGTATTTTTCTTTCAGCGCCTTCTTGCTGTCTTCCGGGAGCGAGCGCATGTAGCTCTTCCATCCCGGGCAGAAATTGATGTGGAACCTCCAGATCCTGCCGAGGATCGAGCGAGGGTTGCTGTCGTACTTCTCGCGGAAGGGGCATTGTTCGCATTTTGCTTGTGACATTTTTCATTTCCTTTTGTCGAGTGTGATGCAGCACCCATGGTTGTCGCGTCCGGGCGCCGTTATCATGTCGGGCCGCTGCTGGCGCAGCTTCGGCACATTGACCATACCCCGGCACGAGGTTCCTGCCGGCGTAACTTGCGAAGACCACCTTCATCTTTATGACGGATGCCTTTATTATTACGCGTTGAATACACCGCGATGAGATGGTCTGTTCTCAACATTACGCGCACGGTGATTATCCGAAAGGGAATCCATCTCTGTCAATAATTAATCATCCTCAATTCATTCCTTAAATATGCATGATACAGGCCGCTGCGTGAAGAACTGCTTGCAATTAATGATGCCGCGCCCTATAGTAAGCGGGCCGTCCCGGCTCCGAAGGATGCACCGTGCCGGGGAACGCTGTCGTATTGGGAGGGTGATATGGGACTGCAGAAGGAGATCTTTCCGGCCTGCGGGCTCTACTGCGGCGCCCGGCGCTGCATGTCGGGTGGTGCGGGGTTCACCGGGGCACGGTGATGCACCTGAAACGAATAGATATCCTCAATAACGCGTTCCCCGCCACGGGCGCGTATCCCTTCTCGCTCGAGGTGTTGCGGCGCACGCGCGGCCTGGAGTTCCCGGGGCCGGTGACGTTCTTCGTCGGCGAGAATGGAAGCGGCAAGTCGACGCTGCTGGAGGCGATCTGCCTGCGTTGCGGCATCCACATCTGGAGGGGAGACGAGAGGACACGCTGCACGCCGAACCCGCTGGAGCGCGAGCTCTACCGCTTCATCTCGCACGAGTGGGGCGCCGGCCCGGTGCCCGGCGCATTCTTTTCGTCCAACCTATTCCAGAACTTCGCCCGCATCCTCGACGAGTGGGCCGCGTCCGATCCCGGCGTCCTCGAGTTCTTCGGCGGCCGCTCGCTTCTGACGCTGTCGCATGGCCAGTCGCTTATGAGTTTCTTCCGCGCGCGCTTCGCCGTGAAGGGAATCTATCTCCTCGACGAGCCAGAGACGGCGCTCTCGCCGAAGTCGCAGATCATCCTCCTCCGGCTTCTCGTGGAGATGGCCGCGGCCGGTCACGCGCAGTTCATCATCGCCACGCACTCGCCAATCCTGCTCGCATGTCCCGGGGCGCTCATCTACAGCTTTGACCGGGCGCCCGTGGAGACGGTGCGCTACCGGGATACCGAGCACTACCGGGTGTACCGCGCATTCATGGACGATACCGAGGGCGTGCTCGGGCGGCTCGCGACGGTGGATGATATCACATGCTGAACGGGGCGCGCGTGGGTGATATTTGTTTGACAATTACCGCGTGCGGTGGTACAGTTTATCCTTCGATGGAGGCCGCCATGACCGATGAAAAAAGACAGCACCCGCGTTTCGAGATCAACCAGCTCGTGGAGCTCGACATGGGGCGAGAGACTTTCGTGCACGCGGACGCGGTGAACCTCAGCGCGGGCGGCATACTATGCAAAACCGATGAGCAGGTCGATCCCTACACGAAGCTGTTCCTCATGATGACTCTCAATCTCCAGAATCGCGAGCGAATAATCAAGTGCGCGGGACTGGTGGTCCGATCGGAGATAGCAGGCGACCAGTGGGACACCGGGATCAGCA
>JAGODF010000134.1 GCA_017998375.1 Spirochaetota bacterium | reverse complement strand
CTCCTCCGCGGTGCGGCCCTATCGCTCCCGGGGGACCCGGTTGCTGGCGCGGAACACGCCCTCCGCGTCGGTGACGGTCACGGCGTCCAGCGACGCGTCCAGCATCGCCTGGAGCAGGGTGCGGCTCATCCCGAGCTCTTCTTCAGCGCGCTTGTGCTCGGTGATGTCCATCACGGTCATCATGAACTGGTCGTCGGAGCCGCTGAGCCTCGTCACCGAGAGCAGGCCCCACATGACGGAGCGGTCCTTCCGGATGAACTTGCGCACGTCCTGGTATTCGGCGACCTCGCCGGACACGAGCTGATTTAGCCGGCGGCCCGCGTCGGGGTGCGCGTCCGGATGCACCACGTCCGTGTTGCGCATGAGGAGGATCTCGCCGACGGTGTAGCCGAGCATGTCGGCCCAGCGGGTGTTGCACGATATGAACCGGCCGGCGCCGTCCAGCACGAAAATCCCGGCGGTGAGGCTCGATAACAGTGCCTGGAGCTTCGCCTCGCTTTCGGCGAGCGCGCGTTCCATCTTCCTGTTTTCGGTAATGTCCTGTCCGAAAAAGAGCACCCCCGCGACCCCGTCGTTCTGCCGCACCAGGTTGTCCTGCCAGCGGATGTACCGCACGCCGCCGTCCCTGTGCGTAACGCCGCATTCGAAGTTGCCCGGCGTTCCCTCGCTCATGATGCGGATGAATTCGCCGGGGAGGTCCGTTTTCCCGCCGGGTTCCGGGAACGCGTCGGACCAGTGTTTACCCATCACATCATCGGCGGCAACGCCCGTCGCCTGTTCCGCGGCCTGGTTGAATATGGTGATCTTTCCTTCCGGGTTCAGGAGGACGATAAGGCTGTTCGCCGTGGCGACGAGGTTCTCGGCGTACTCGGTGACGCTCATGAGGTATTCCGTCGCGCTTTTCAAGTTGCCCGTGGATATCTCCATCTCCCGGGACCTCGAGGAGAGAAAGATCATGGTCAGCGCCAGCGTGCCGGTGAATCCCTGGAGGAGCAGCACGGACAAGCCGCCAGTGCCGCCGGCGAACGGCCCCGATCCGTTCACCGTGAAGAGCGTCGCCGCGAGGGACATGAGCGCCAGCGCGGTGACCGCGGCGCGCTGTCCCAGGCGGTACGATACCAGGAGCAGCACGGGAAGGATGAGGTATTCCAGGGACGCCGGGACGGCGTGATGCAGCAGGTCGCTGAAAAGCGCCGCCGTCGCGCCGAGCACCGCGATCATCGCGACGACGAACTCCGCCGTCCATCCCCGGCGCATCCCGCCGCGAACCCGGGAATACCATAGTATGACGAGCGGCGTGAAGGTGAACATTCCCACCGCGTCGCCCGTCCACCATGTGGCGAAGATGGCGGGGAACTCCCGCCAGGGCGCCGTTCCGGAAGCGCAGAGCGCCGTGGGGCCCGCCAGCGCGCCCACGAGTCCCGCCGCGGCTGCCGCTAGGGTGAACATGAGGGCGTGGCGCGTGGAGTCGAAGGCGGAGAGGGGATTGGTGATGAGCTTCTTTAAAATGGCGAGGCCGCAGAGCGCCTCCAGCGTGTTGCCCGCGGCGGTGACGGCCGAGAGCAGGGCCGCGGTAGGCGCCGGCGCGCCCAGGTCTCCCGTAAGCTGCCACAGGTTTGCAGCGAAGGCCCCGAGAAAGATCGCGGGCCAGAATTCGCGTCCGCGGATGAGGAGCAGGGCCAGCGCCAGCCCCGACGGCGGCCAGAGGGCCGTGGCGTTGCTGCCGGGGTAGGCCAGGAGCAGGGAGAGCCTCGCGGTGAGCGCGTACACGGCGCACGCCACGATGATCGTGGCGGCGAAGTTCAGACGTTGTGAGTTCCTGGGTGGCATCTGCCGGTTCTGAAGCGCCTGCCGTCACAGGGTGGGCGCGAGACTCCTCCGTGACGGAGACGTATCGTACTCAATTTTTTCCACTCGGTCAAGCGCTTTTCCGGAGGCCATCGCGACGCGCGGGTCCCGGGTGGCGCCCAATAAATTGAATTGACAGCGTCGCGAGGATGGTCTATCATGCTGGCTTTCGAACAGGGACCGCGACAGGAAAGGAGATCCGAATGACGATAAAGTCGAAAATCAGGACCATACCCCATTTCCCCAAGCAGGGCATCATGTTCCGCGACATCACCACGCTTCTTCAGGATGCCGACGGCTTCCGTGCCACGATCGACCAGATCGTGGAGCGGTACAGGGGAGTGAGCATCGACGTGGTGGTGGGCCTGGAGGCCCGGGGTTTCATACTCGGCGGGGCCATCGCGCACCAGCTGGGCAAGGGATTTGTTCCCATAAGGAAGAAGGGCAAGCTTCCCGGCAAGACGGAATCGTACGAATACCAGCTTGAGTACGGCACGGACCGCGTGGAAGTGCATGTAGACTCCATAGCGCCCGGCGCCCGGGTCCTCCTGGTGGACGATCTTCTGGCCACGGGAGGCACCGCCTTCGCCGGGGCGAAGCTCGTGGAGAAGCTCGGCGGGAAAATCATGGAGATGGTTTTCATTGTGGACCTGCCCGAATTGGGCGGCAGGAAAAAGCTGGAGAAGGCCGGCTACAAGGTCTTCTCCCTGTGCGAATTCGAGGGGGAGTAGGCGCGCGGCCATGCGGTATCCCGATCTCATAGACCACTGCATCGAGGCGGAGGAAAGCTCCGGACAGGCGGGCAACGCCGCGGAGCTTTTCCGCTGCGCGCTGTCGGACTACTTTTTCCGCGAGGAGACCGATACCAGCAAGGGCTTCGCCGCGTTCCTGGAGAAGTTCGAGATGCCGGCGTTCCTCGGGAAGTACCGCTCGCTCTTCGAGGTGGACATCGAGGAACTGCGCGCCTACGTGGACAACGAGACCATCAACGGCTCGCTCTGCGGGAAGCTCTTCCTCTCGACGCACTACCTCAAGTCGTTCTATCCGCACCAGCCTCCGTCGTTCAACCAGCTTTCGCCCGACGTGAGGGCCGAGGTCCTGAATAAAATCAAGGAGACGAACCGGGAGATCGTCGAGGCGTTCGAGAAGATGAAAGCCGACGCCGAGGCCGACAGGAACCGGAAGATCCTCGCCGTCGTGGCCAACGCACTGAAGAACGTCCACAAGGCCACGGAGTTTCCTCTGAACCGGCTGGAAAGGAAGGCCCAGGATATCATCAAGGAGATTTTCCCCTCTGCCGACGACATCTACACCGCGAACCCGCGCCAGAGCGCCGAGCTTGCCGACGACGGCAGGACGAAGGACCTCGTCAAGGCCTTCTTCGCCATCCGGAAGTTCCAGGACATAACCGAAATATCGGGTTATTTCCGGAAGGAGCTCGACCGATATAGAAAGAGAACCCTCCGGGCGCGTCAGTGACCCGGCGGGGCGCGTGTGTGATCCCGGGATGAGGCTCTTTAAAATCAACAACAGCTGTTACTGCGTGCAGGTCGACGAAAGCCTCACGGTCGCCTTCGGCTCGCCGCCGGAGTGGATCAAGCGCGCCGCCGGCTGCCCCTTTCCGCGGTACCTCTTTCTCGGGGGCACCCTTTGCTCCCGGGGACGAAACCTCTGCGAGGTCGAGTTTCCCATCTATAAGAACTTTTTCTTCAACAGGCAGCGGAAGACCCACATCGTGGCGCCCGCGGGCATGATCGAGGGCCTGAAGACCATCGTCGGCGACGCGCTCTTCGGTCCGGAAACCTACGGCGACGATCCCTGCTCGAAGAAAGCGGAATTCTACGCCGGGGAACTGGCGGTGCGCGAGAACTTCAGCCCCTCCGGCCGGAAGCTCCTGCTGCCGGACTTTGCCGGCTTCGAATCGTATGACGGCGATGTCTACAGCCTGGGCCTGGCCACGGTGACGCGCACCGGCGAGGACTCCTTTCTTATCGCCCGGGGCCGCGACGAGATTGCCGTGGACCTCGCGCCGGGAACGGAAGGGCCCCGCACACCGGAAGAGGTTCCCTCGCGCGGGGAAGGCTCACTCGTCGTCCACTGCTTCGATTCCGGCGACGGCTTTTCCCCGAACAAGGAGTGCTCCTCCTTCATGCTCCGCTGCGGGGACGCGCTCCTTCTCTTCGATCCCAGCGCCGGTTCCTACGACGCGTTCCACGGGGCGGGCTTCAGCGCGGAGGATATCCGCGGCGTCTTCATCTCCCACACGCATGCCGATCACGACCAGGGGCTGTACCGCTTTCTCGCAGAATATCCGTGGCTTCCCGTCTTCGCCGGGGGAGTGGTGCACGATTCGCTCCTGAAAAAGATCGGCATCCTCCTGGGAAGCGCGACGGCGAACGTCACGCGCCTCTCCGTGGGAGGGACCACGGGCATCGACGCGGCCGGCATCGACGTCGCCTGCGAGTACGGTTTCCACTCGATCCCCTCGACCATGATGAAAATCCGCTTCCGCGACGCGAAGCTCGCCCGGCATGTCGTGGGATATTCTGGCGATACGCTCTACGATCCGGTGCGCTTGCGCGCCGAGAGCTTCGATCCCGGCTACCGCGAGTCGCTGGAGCGGTTTTTCGACGACGCGGAGGTCATCATCCACGAGGCGGGGGCGGGGCTCATCCACACCGATCCCGAGGACCTGATACCCTTCCTTGGCGAGGGGCAGCGTCTTTTCTGGCTCCACACCCCGCGGACCAACGACGCCGGTTTCAGCCGGGGCTTCATCCTCGAAAAGGGACGGTCCGCGGTGATCGCGTGAGGACCCGCCGCGGCGATGGGCGATAAAAGTGAATTGACAATATTTCGGGAAAAGTGTATGATACAGGCGCGTCCGGCAGGGGAGAACGGCCTCCGGGGAACGGTGAACGATGAGCGATAATCCATATCTGAAAAAACTGAAGTCCTTCGATCCCAAGAGCGACCTCCAGGTGAGCGAAGCCTTCCGCTTCGAGGGAGCCACGCCCGGCTCCGACGTGCTGGAGTCCGGCGACGAGGGCCTCGACGAGGGGGCGCGCGCGGACTCAGGGAAGGCGACCGCGAGCCTTCGCGTCAGCGGCCCGGTGAGCGCCGGCATGGTCAAGGTCACGGCGGGGGACGGAGCCACGGCCCTCATCGCCTGCGACACGGCCGGCGGCGTCTACGTCATCGAGCCGGGGCAGGGCGACCTGAAGGCCCTGGCGAAATTCAAGATACCCGGTTCCATCGTAAAGAAGCCCGCCTACGCCGACGGGATCGTCTATCTCACCACGCGGGAAGGACTGGTGGCGGCGGTGAACACGGGACTCGGGGCCCGGGGCGAGGGCGGGAAGATCGCCCCCCAGATGATGTGGCAGAAGAGGCTCGACAAGGGCATCCTCACCGAGCCCATCGCGACGGGGAAGATACTCATTGTCGCGGCGCTCGACGGGCTCCACGCATTCGAGGCCTACTATCGCGATGCGGAGAACAAGGCTATCGGCAGGGCGATATGGCGCCAGCCCATGAACGGCACCACCTCCACGCCCGCCATGGAGGGCGGAATCATATTCCAGGGTTCCGAGGAAAAGAAGCTCTTCGCCTTCGAGTACGGCGGCGACACCATAAAGACCTCCTGGCAGTTCGAGGCCGGCGCGCAGATACGCTGCCGTCCCTGCATCGCACGCAACAGCGCCCAGGTGCTCTTCTCCACGATGGACGGTTCCATATACTGCGTGGACACGGCGCAGAAGAAAGCTCGCTGGGTGTTCCTTGTCAAGGCGCCGGTCTACAGCTCGGTTGTGGCCGCCGCGGTCGAGAACGCGGAGCTCTACTATTTCGGTTCCGACAACGGCTTCTTCTATTGCGTCAACGGGCAGGGGAAGGAGGTCTGGAAGTTCAAGACCAACGGCAAGATCCGCACCGACGCGCTCGTGCACGAGAGCACGGTCTATTTCGGTTCCGAGGACAACAACCTCTACGCGCTGAACGCGCGCAGCGGCAAGCTTATATTCAAGTACGCGACGGACGGCAACATCAACGGCACGCCGGTGATCGTGGACAACCAGCTCTATTTCGGGTCCACCGATTCCTTCGTGCACGGTTTGAGCATCTAGGCTTCGCGCCGGGACGCGATCACAGTCATACTCAATGGAGGACGGAATGTCCAGGCTCCTGAACACTCTTTACCAGTTCCTGCACCTCGACCCCCGGGTCTACGAGCTCGAGAAGGAAATCGAGTTCCACCGCTACATCATCGTGGCCGCGGTGATCGTCATCCTTCTTCTCTTCCTCATCATCTACCTCCAGAGGAAGCTCATCGCCGGATTTAAAAAGGGCGAGTCGCCTTCGCTGCTGGGAAAGCTGAAACCGAAGAAGAAAGAGGAACCGGCGCCGTCACCGGAACCCGCCCCGCAGACCCCCGCCCCGTCGAAGGCGGGGAAGGTGACGCCGAAGGAACTGCCCGACCCGGGACTCATCTTCAAGTACTCCCTGGCGAAGGAGGACGTAAACGAGAAGACCATCACCATCGGCCAGGCGGAAGGCAGCATCAAAACCTATTCCACGGAGGTCATCGACAACCACCTCTCCCTCTACATCCGGATCATCGAGAACAAGCGCGACCAGGACATCTACAACCTGCCCGAGAAGATCTTCGAGGAGTACCAGCTTGATATCCGGCGCGACGGGAAGGCGATGATCTACTATCCCGGCCTGCAGAACTTCCGTGAGATGGGATCGCGGGAGCGCATCTACATAAAGAAGGAGCCCGACGAGACCGGCGATCCCACGTTCCCCGTCATCGACGCGAAGCAGCCCGTGCGCTTCCGGATAGGCGACAGGATCAACCAGGACGGGAAGTTCACCGGCGGCTACTTCGAGTTCCACCTCTTCACCCAGGACTACGACGTGCAGACCAAGGCCGGCATCCCGAAGGTGGAGAAAAACTTCCTCATACGGCTCTACAAGATTTATCCCGGTTACGACACCGGCGCTCCCAACGACGACGGCCTCTACCCGATGGTAGACCCGTTCACCACAAGGTAACGACATGGCAAAGGACGCCCTCCACAGCTCCATACAGCGGATAATAAGCGATGACAAGCCCACGGTGCGCAAGTCCCTGGTGATCGGCGTCGGCGGATCGGGGATGAAGGGCGTCCTGGCGGCGAAGAAGTGGATAGAGAAGAACATCCCGTCCGAGGCGCACCGCTACATGCGGTGGATAGGCATCGACACCACGGACATCGAGACGAGCATCGAGGGCAAGGGCGGCTTCTACCGTTTCCCCTCCAACCAGTTTCTCCAGGAGGAGAAGCGGATGCTCTACATCGCCGCGCCCACGCCGGCGGATCTCTCCCTGGATTTCCTCCGGGACAAGTTCAAGAACGATCCCTGCTTCAACTGGCTCCCCAATCCCGACGTGTACGATATCTCCACCCGCGCGGGGCAGGGCGCGAACCAGACCCGTCCCCTGGGGCGCCTCGCGTTCTTCTTCAACGAGCAGGCAATCCGGGAGGCCCTGGTGAACGAGCGCGACCGCCTGGGCCAGCTCTCCGACGATCCGAAGTATTTCCAGCTCATGGACGTCAAGGAGGGGGAGGAAAAGAAGGACGAGGTGATACAGTTCGCCATTAAGCGCGGCGTGAACCGCTATTACTTCAGCGAGAAGATCCCCAAGGACCACGCGGTCATCGGCTTCGAGCCCGACGCGAAGGCGAAGGCGCTCCTGGCTCCGCAGGAAGACCAGAAGATGTCATTCGAGCATTTTCCCGCGGACGAGAAGGGTCGTTACTTCGAGATAAACGGCGGCAAGTTCGACGGTCAGACACTCTCGTTCCGCGTGAAGCACGTGAAGCGCGGCGGCCAGATTTCGATCTTTATCACCTGCTCCATCGTGGGCGGCACCGGGAACGGCATGATCCTGGACCTGGCCGCCATGGTGAAGGACATCTTCAAGGACCACTGGCCGCAGCCCAGGGTCTACTGCATCCTGGTGCTTCCCTCGGCCTTCAAGCGCGTGGTGTACAACCGCAACGCCCGGGCCAACGCCTACGCGGCACTCAAGGAGTTCGACTACTACATGAGCGGAAACACCTTCCGCGCCCAGTATCCCACGGGCCGCTCCGTCGAGGTCCCGGACCGCGTCTTCGACGACGGCATGCTCTATCTGCTGGACGTGGAGAACATGGCGGGGAACTCCCTCCAGGGACGCGACCAGGTGCAGGAGCTCACGGGCCAGTTCATCTCCACCTTCGTGGCCTCCACGGTGGGTGGCGCCATCGAGGAGCGCATGGTGAACGACTCCACCCGCGCCTCCATCTACCTGCCGCAGAACGAACGCTCGCGCCGCAAGGCCGCGTACAACTCGTTCGGCATCTCCCGCGTCATCTACCCGGTGCCGCAGCTCCGGGACATCGGCTACAAGATCACCGCGGTGAAGATGACCGAGGCGTTCCTCCAGCCCGTGAACGGGAAGCTCCTCCTGGAGACCATCGGCGACATCAACCGGGGGCTGGTGCGCGCGCTCCGGCTCAACTGCCGGCTGGTTTTCGAGCGGATGTATCCCGACTACCAGATGGACTCCGACATCGAGTTTCGCTCCTACGCCCAGAAGATCCAGAAGGCCATGGAAAAGGGCGACAAGCGCGGCGTGATCGCCACCATGGAGAACGTGATCCGCGATTACGGCAAGGAGGAGATGGAGAAGATCAAGAAGAACCTGATGGCGCGGATGGAAAAGCGTTACCAGATCGAGCTTGACAAGATGAAGACGGTCCTCCAGGGCGAGATCCACAAGTACATCAAGGATCCCCAGAAGGGCTTCCTCTTCGCCGAGTCCGTGGTGAATATGCTCCTGTCGAAACTGGAGCTGTACCAGAAGAAGTACTACAAGGAGAGGGTGGCCCTGGCGCGCTACTCCACGGAGGACATGGAGAAGCTCGTGGAGACGGCGGAACAGAAGGGCACCTCCGACCCGAAGCTGACGACGGCGATCATCGAGATGGCGCACTTCAACTACTCCCAGCTCGTATTCGAAGCGATGCTCACCTCCGCCGAGGCGTTCGTGCGCGACTTCAAGGCGCTCCTCTTCAACCTCAAGAACATGGAGATCACCATCCTCAAGGACAAGGTGACGGCGCTCCTCGACCAGATGAAGCAGGACATCGAGAAGGACCGCTTCGATCTGCTGGAAAAGAAGAACCCCCTCTACTTCTATCTCATCAACCCCAGCGAGATAGACGACTTCCTCAAGAAATATTTCTACTCCAAGCTCTCCATCGAGGACCTCTGCAACGACGTGGACTTCGTGCAGATGGACCGCGAGGACGACGTGGCGCAGTTCATCGAGACCTACCTCATCTCCACCGAGGGACTGGCCATCATCGAAAAGGACGAGAAGGAGATGAAGGAGCTCGTCAAGTCGCGCTTCGGGAGCCTCCTCGACAAGCCCCTGGACGAGGTCAAGAAGGCGCTCTACGGCGAGGAGGGGAACATAGAGGACGGGCTGAACCTCAGCGAGAACAGCATACTGAAGATTGACATCGAGAAGATAAAGAAGAAGCTCTTCAAGGTGATCTACTCCCGCTTCGAGGGTTTCAACTTCGACAACATCTCCATCCAGCAGATCCTCTCCGAGAAGAAGATCTCCGTGCGGAAGCTCCTGGAAAAGCTCGATACTTTCTCTCGGCCCTACATCTACCTGGACGGCACGGGCCTCCAGTCGATGGAATACTACCGCACCATCACCAACTTCAAGCTGAACACCTACGAGGTGGGCGAAGACCCGGAGAAGAACGAGCCCAACGACCTGCCGTCGCGCATGGACCACTACAAGAAGCGCGAGGCGGCGCAGCCCAACGTGAGCGTGGAGACCTTCGAGGTCCCCAATCTCTGCAAGCCCTACGAGATGATCTCCATAGGCGTGCTCCTGGGCTTCCCCATCTTCAAGATCAACTCGCTGGAGGAATCGGCGAAGGATTACCACGCCCTCATGTCGGAGCGGAGCCACCCGCTCCACTGCTTCAACAACCCGGCGCTCGACGCGCGCTACTTCCCGGACCCTTTCCGCCTCACGAACTACCTGAACCCGGCGCGCCTCTGGTCGGGGCTGGTGCTCCTCAAGGTGCTCGTCAAGAAGGGCGAGGTCTACGAGTACGAGGACTCCCTGGCGGACATGCTGAAGAGCATCGAGGCGCGCGAGGACTACAAGCGCGTGGTCCTGGCGTCAGAAAAAAAGATCGAGGCCGAGGGTGGCGTGGAGAAGGCGTCGCTCGACACCATCGCCGAGGCCATAAACACGCTGGGGATGCTGGCGAAGAACCCGGCGGGCGAGGGCCTCATGTTCCGCCGCGAGTACTCGCTGGTGATACGCGACATCATGGACGGCGACGGCACCGGCGACAGGGCCAGGGCCCAGAA
>JAGODF010000133.1 GCA_017998375.1 Spirochaetota bacterium | reverse complement strand
TTGGTAGATCGCCGTGATGAGCGCCGCCTGGGTGTAGGGAATGAAGTGCACGGGCGGCGGGTCCCGCCAGGCGGCGAGGAACTGGTACAGGAGACCGTTCTGCCCCATCTGGAATATGCCCATGGCGAGGATGTACAGGACATAGTACAGGTAGGGCCTGTCCCTCACCGAGAAAAATAGGAAGAGGTTGTACGCGAACATGATGAACAGGATGCCGTAGTACAGTCCCAGGATGAACTGTTCCCGGTACGCGTTTTCGCCGAAGGCGCGCACCGACCAGAGTGTCAGGGGAAACTCCATCCGGTCCTTGTTTTCGAAACGGAGATAGTACACGGTGTCGGCGCCCGGAACGGGCGCGAGCTTCATGACCGGGTTGCGGTGGCGCACGTCCCTTTCCGCAAAAGGCCGCAGTGACCCGAAGCGCCTTTCCGTGAAACCGCCCGCGCCGTCCCCGGTGTAGAGGCGTATGCTGTCCATCAGCGGGTAGTCCAGCTCGAGGAGCCAGTCGCCGGCATCGCGGGCGGTGTGGCGCACGGTGAAGGTGACCCAGTACGCGGAATCGGTGAACCCGAAACTTGGAGATTGGGTACCCGCCGGAGAAAAGGGACGGTCCGTCCTGCCCGCGGCGACATCCTCCACGGCGTAGCGCCTATCCCGGTCTTCCAGGATCCCGAGGTGAAGGCCCAGGGGATAGCGGCCCACGCCACTGTTGATGACAACCGGGTCTGCCGCCAGGGACCACCGGGCGGGCAGAACCAGGAAGACGGCGAGGATGATAACGCTCCACGCACGCGCATTCTTTACCGGGCGGATGGGCATGGTTCATACTTAAAATCAATGTCCCCTGTCGCCAGCACTTTTTTAAGGTATTGCACAAAATTTGTAAAGTGTGAAACCAGATATACCCGGAGTTGCAGTCTATCCAGTACTTTTTTTACTTTACATAATAAAGATTCTGTGATGCAATCTGCCAGTTATCCAGGCTGCTGGAACCTGGTCGGTCCCGGGCGCTTTCAGAAAGAACGGCCTGATATCAACCGACGTTGCAAAACGGCTGTTTCATGGCAAAGAAATCCGGCACCAGAGGCACACCACCAGCTTTCGGCGACGATATTCGCGATATCATCGCGCGATACCGCTCCTTCTTCGACCAGACCAGCTACTGCATCTTCATCCACGACTTCGATGGGAATTTCCTCGATGCCAACCACGCGGCGCTGGAACTCCTGGGCTATTCACGCGGGGATATATCGAGGCTGAACTTCGCGGACATCATCAGCGAGGACCAGCTTTCGAAGGCCGTGAAGGCCATCGAGAAGCTGTTCACGACCGGCTTCATGGGCGGGCTCAACGAGTTCCGGCTGCGCAGGAAGAACGGAGGATACGTCTGGGTGGAGACGGAATCGTCGCTGGTGTACAACGACGAGGGCCCCATCGCGGTGCAGGGAGTGGCGCGCGATATCACCCCGCGAAAAAACACGGAGGAAGCGCTGGCGCGGTCCGAAAAATTCAACCGCAGCCTCGTGGAGGCCGCGCCGCTGGGCATCCTCTATCTCGACGCGGAGGGGATCATCACCTACGAAAACGGCGCCATGAGGAGAATGATGGGTGTCCCGGATGGGGAGAAATCACCCATCATCGGGCTGAAACTCGGCGACATACCCCCGATAGCCGACGCCGGTATCATTCCCATGATGAAAAGGGTGATGGGCGGGGACACGATCACCGGTGCCGAGGCCCACTACCGTTCCCTCATGGGAAGGGAACTGGACATGGAGATACACGCCGCCCCGCTGTGGGATCCCGAAGGGAAGTTCGCGGGCGGGATCGTCATGGTGACGGACATCACGGAGCGCAAGCAGATCGAGGAGGCGCTCCGGAAAGCGCAGAAGATCGAGTCGATAGGAGTCCTCGCCGGCGGTATCGCCCACGATTTCAACAACGTCCTCACGGGAATCCTGGGCAACATCTCCATGGCCAAGCTCGCCGCGGAGAAAAATCCCGAGGTTTCCGAGAGGCTCGCCGGGGCGGAGAAGGCGTGCTTCCAGGCGCGGGACCTCACCCAGCAGCTCCTCACGTTTTCCAGGGGCGGCTCGCCCGTCAAGGCGCCTATCAGTCTGGCCGACACCGTGCGCGAGGCCGCGCGCTTCACGCTCAGCGGTTCGCACAATCGGCCATCGCTGCATGTCGACGAGGGGCTCTGGACCGTCGAGGCGGACGAAGGGCAGATACGCCAGGTCCTCAGCAATATCATCATCAACGCCGACCAGGCGATGCCCACCGGGGGGACCATCACCATCACGGCGCGCAACGTTGAAATCGCGGAGCGGATGGTCGCGGCGGACGGGACCTTTATCGAACCCGGCGGCTATCTCGTGATTACCGTCGCCGACGAGGGCCCGGGCATTCCCGCGGAGCACCTGCCCAGGATTTTCGACCCGTATTTCACCACGAAGCAGAAGGGAAGCGGCCTTGGCCTTGCCGTGTCGTACTCCATCGTGCGGCGACACGACGGACACATTCGCGTGGAGTCGGCGCCGCATGCCGGATCGACCATGATGGTGTATCTCCCCGCGTCGGGAAAGGACGCGGCGCTGCGGAGCGAAGCGGTGGAGCGCGATATGCGCGGTGGGAGCGGCCGCGTTCTCGTGATGGACGATGACGATACCATACGGACCGTGGCGCGCGGGCTCCTGGGGAAACTGGGCTTCGAATCTGAGGACGCCCCGGACTCGCGGACCGCGGTGGAGCGCTACGGCGACGCGCTTTCGTCGGGAAAAAAGTTCGACGCGGTGATACTGGACCTCACCATCCCGGGAGGGCCCGGCGGCAGGGAAACCGCCGCGGCGATCCTCGCGCTGGATCCGAAGGCGCGGCTCATCGTCTCCAGCGGCTACTCGAACGACCCGGTGATGTCGCGGTACCGTGACTTCGGGTTCCGTGACATGCTCGCGAAGCCCTATCGCCTGGAGGACCTGTCGCGCGTCCTCGCGAAGGTGGCCGGGAAAGAGGTGTAGCGCGTAACCTCCGCCTTTATCATCCCTGTGCCGTGAACACGAGCTTCACCGCGAGAGCCACGAATATCGCCGCCGCGACGCGGTTCAGTATTACCTGGCCGCGGGAATGCCCCTTTATCCACCCGCCTATCAGCCCCGCAAGCTGGCTTATCAGACCGAATACAAGGACCGTCACGGCGATGAATATCATCCCCAAAAGCGCGAGCTGCAGCGCCATGGGCCCCCTGCCGGGGGCCGCGAACTGCGGCAGGAAGGCGAGGAAGAAGATGGAGACCTTGGGATTGGTGATGTTCATGATGATGCCGCGGCGGTAGAGGCGCGGCGCGGTGAGCCGCTCGCCGTTCCCCTCCGTATCGCCCGCTTGTGCGCGGAAGGAGAGCCAAGCCAGGTAGAGCAGGTACGCGGCGCCGCAGTATTTCAGAATGTTGAAGGCCAGTGACGAGGTGCTGAATACGGCCGCCACGCCGAGGGCGACGATGGCCGTGTGGAAGAGGAGGCCGGTGCAGAGGCCCAGTGTGATGATGAACCCGGCCTTGCGCCCGAAGAGCACCGACTGCGAGAGGACGAAGATGTTGTCGGGGCCGGGCGCGAATCCCAGGAGCGTCGAGGCGGTGATGAACATGAGGATAGTTTCGAAAGTGAACACTTGTTTTTCTCCCTGGGGTAATCGGTGCCGGGCGTTTTAGTAACAGGCTCTGACCCCGCAAAAGGGTGCCTGGTGGCCTTATATGGGGCTCTGACCCCATTTTTGGGGCGCTATCGCGCTACCCTGGGGGCTCTGACCCCTATTTTCAGAGAACTGAAGTCATTCCTGAACGCTCTGATCCTGTTTTCAGGGGGCTCTGACCCCATCCCGGAATGCCCCGCCAGCCATTAACAGGCTCTGACCCCCTGCTTTCCCGCGCGATGCTTGCTGTCATGGAGCGGGATGTCAAGCGCTTGCAGAAACAGCGTACGAGGCTTAAAAAAATAATCAATTGACAGTTCAATCAAAGCATGATGTTTTCTTGACAGTCTTGCGCTGGCAGCGCTTCAACCGGCATACATACCCATACAACGGAGGATCCCATGGAGTGGCTCAAATCGCAGTTCAAGTCAATCGGTGCTTTCCTGGCCTTGGCCGGTATCGCGTCCATCGTGCTGAATTTCATCAACTGGAATCTGAAAATCCTCATGTGGATAGACATGTGGGGAAGCACCGTTGGGTGGATAATCCGGGTGGGGCTGATCATCGCGGGTGGTATTCTCTACCTGCTGGGTTCTCGTTCCTCCGGTGCGTAGCGGGGGCGTGCGTTTGAGAAAAGAATGCTTCGCCACCAACGCGGGGAACCGCGCGGTTTCATCAGAATTTTTCTGTGAGATATTTCCATGAATAACACACTGGTCGCCATTTTCGCAATAATGCTTTCGGTTAACCTCTCCTGCGGCTCCGGCCGTGTATCCGTAAGCAGTGACGCCCTTGCGGCAAAGGGAGCGAACGTCGCCATCATCGGTTTCGACATGCGGAACAAGAAGGACTCAACCGCGGTCCCGCGGGTGAGCGACGAGTTCGCCGATGCGCTGCTGCCCTCCTTCATGGAAGCTGGGTTCCGGGTCATCGAGAGGAAAAAGATCGACCTCCTGCTCAAGGAGGCCGAGCTGCAGGCTTCCGGTGTCGTGGACGCGGACGGCGCGGTGCGCTTCGGGAAAATCGCGCGGGTGAGGTTCGTGGTGTACGGCAGCGGGCTGGTGAATCCTTCGGGCGGCGGCAGGGATTTTTTCCTTCACAGCGTGTCGGTGAAGATGGTAGATGTCGAGACCGGCGCGACGGCCCTCGCGGCGTCGTGGTCGGGTGCGGGTCTTCGGCCGCCCGAGGTGGCGGAGGAAATAGGGAAGGATATTGTAAAGAAATTCAAGGATTCTCCGGCGGGTAGGTGATAGTCGCCCGTCGGAAAGGGACCTACTGGAGTATTTCCGTCTTCTTCCGCTCTATCGTGTCTATCGTGTCCTCGCTCGATTTGCTGATGGACTGGACGCTCGCCGTGATTTCCTCGATGCTCGCCGTGAGTTCCTCGGACGCCGCGGCGATGTTCTCCACCTCGTTCGATGCCGTATCCACCTGGCTCCGGACCTCTTCGGGAAGGCGCATGATCTCGTCGTGTATCTGGGAGAGCACGCCCGCGACGTCCTCGTTCACCTTCTTCAGCACGTCCACGCTCAGGGTGTTCTTCTGGTACACCGCCTCTATCCCCCTGCGCATGTTCTCGTTGATGACGTTGATCTCCTTCACGCCTTCCTGCGATTTGTCCGCGAGCTTGCTCACCTCGTCGGCCACCACGGCGAAGCCGCGGCCGTGCTCGCCGGCGCGAGCGGCCTCGATGGACGCGTTCAGCGCCAGCAGGTTGATCTGATCTGAAATGTCGTTGAGGACCTGCCGCGATTCGTTGATCTTCTGGGTTTCCGAGATGAGCGCCTGGGTCAGCCTGTTGTTCTCGTCCACCGCGTTGTATATCTCGTCGAAGGAAGTGTTGATCTGGCTGATGAGCGTCTCCAGAATCGCGTCTATCTTCCTGTTCATGTTGCTCACCTGCTCCACGATCTGCTGGATTACGCCCTGGAGTTTTTCCTGGGCCTCCACGTTCGTCTGGTTGGAGCGGGAGAACTCCTCCAGGCCGTGGAGTATCTCCCCCGTGGCGGCCGTGGTCCTCTTCATTTCGTCGATGGTTGCGTTGAAAATGCCGAGCGTTTCCCCGGCCCGCTTCTCCGCCTTGCCGCGCTCTGCGCCCAGCGTGGCGAGGATGAACCGCTCGCGTTCCTGGTGGTCCTTGGCGTCCTCGTGCCGCAGGTTCTCCACGCGCCGCACCAGGCTCTTGTAAATGTCGCGGGCGATCGCGCCGATGATTCCCGCACCGGCGGCCGCCGCGATGATGACGCGAAGCGCGGGGAAATCGCCGGTGAAGAGGAACGCCGGGACCGCTATGACGAGGATGATGAGAGAGGCCATGCGGCCGCGCGTGCGTGCGCGCCGGGCGTTCCCGTACCGCCGGGGGTAGTTCTTCTTCAGAAACTTTTTCAGCTCGCCGTACTCCATGCGGAGAATATCGATACCGTGGTCTTTCTTTATAACATGCCGCAGGTCGTACGCCGCGGAAACGGGGAACTTCTGCCAGGGCATGAGCGAGTCGTAGTGAAGGATGAAATGGTTCTTCGTGGAATTGTATCGCACCACCTCGATGATCTTCGGGTTGTTCTCGAGATCGCGCTCGCCAAGCCCGTAGACCACCCGGTTGTTGGCGTCGAAGGCGAAGGTGCAGGGCTCGAAGTAGCTTACCGGCCTGCCCAGGGAGTCCTTCAATATCCCCGCGGACGGATTGTCCCTGTCCACGAAATTGCCGGCGTCGTCCATCCGGTAACGCCTGCCGTCGTAGAAGCGGGGGAACTGGTCGGGCATGAGCGGGACATCCAGGTGGCTGACCCTGGTGTTGAGAAGGAGCCCCTTGAACACCGCGATCCCGAACGTCGCCGGCGAGTGTGAAAGTATGTGGAAGAAGTCCGCGATGCCCGTCCGGTGGCAGGTCTCCTCGCCGGGGCGGAACGTCGCGCCGTTGCGTTCGAGCCGGTCCGGCCTCCCGAGCTCCGGGTGGTGTCTCACCGGCGTTTTCGAGTACTCGAATTCGAGCTCGAACCTTTTCTTTTTCGCCAGGAACCCGGTCAGGGTGCGCGACCTGCAGGTGGCGAGCGTGCTCATCCGCGACGCGAAAGGTCCCGCCACCTTCGCGATCAGGTGGAAGGGGATCAGCACATACTGCAGGGACCCCGTGCGGTCGAAGGTCAGCTGGAAGGAGGCGGTCCTGATCACGTAAGTCTTTATTACGTTCAGCACCGAGTTCGCGTCCAGGTTCTCGTAGAAGGAAAGCATGAAGTACTGGATCGCGTAAAAGAGCATGTCGGAACACTTGTTGAAGGGGTGGCGCTCGATCTCCTTCATGTCGTCCGCGGTGAGCCCGACGCGCTGCATCACCCATTCCGCCGCCTCCGCGGTCTGGTCGTTCGCCAGGTACTGGAGGATGTTCGTGATGTACGTCCAGGCGAGGCCCCGGGGCTCTTTCTCACCCGGCATCACGGGAGGATAGAGGTGGCGCCTGATACCGCCGGTTTCGTCAACCTTCGCCAGGAGGTACTCGGCGATCTTCCGGTAGTCGCCCGGGGTGATATTCGGGGAGGTGTCGGCGGCGTGCTCTTTCATGTATCTCGTGCTCCTTTCGGGAGATGGTGTGCGTGATGCGGTGGCGTTCCGGCACCGGGGCATGAGTGTGCGAAATTTTCGCGGGGATGTCAATTATTATTAATGGGCGATATAACCAGCCGGATGTAGTGGACGCGCTGCCATGGAAGTGAATGGCGCTCCCTTGCGGGAGCGCGGCGGGAATCCGCGAGCGGTTCAGGGCATGATTTTCGTCAGCGCGTCCACGGGAGTTGTGGTGTAGAGCACCGCGCGCTCCAAGGCCGACTCGCGGTGCGCGTGGGCCTTCTGGTAGTCCGGGCGGGAGATCATCTCCAGGAAGGCCTTGCGCGAGGGATACCGCACCAGGAGAATCGCGTCCCAGCGATCGCCGCCCTGGAGCATCTCGCCTGCCTTCCCCAGGTAGAGCACCTGCGCGCCTATCTCGCCGAGGATGCGAGTCGCCTCCCTCGCGTACGCCGCGTACGAATCGAGTCCCTCCTTTCCCTTGAACTTGAGAAGGTTCAGCATCACGAAGGGCCCCGTATCGGGACTGGACGCCATCGCCTTGAATTCATCGTGGTTGATATTCGTCTCGCTCATTGTTTTCTCCACTTTTGATAACTTCCCGTGCCTCGACTTCGCTCGGCATGACATGTAGGATGATCCCGGGTCATCCCGAGCGCAGTCGAGGGGCCCGCGCAGGATACCGATACCGCGTCCTCCTGCGTCAGCCGCACATATCCAGAGCCTGTGCGATCTCGGAGCGGACTGTATCATCCCCCTCCGTAGCTGCGAACTTACTCAGGAGTGCCTTCGCCTCCGCCCCGCCGATTTTTCCCAGGGCCCACGCCGTCATGCCTCTCACCCGGTGATCATCGTTCTCCCGGAACGCCCGGGCGAGATCGCCGAGGTATTTCGGGTCGGTGCTGTTTCCCATCACGCGGGCGACGTTCATTTTCCAGCGCCAGATGTCGTCGGGCCCCATATAGAACATGTGGGGCCAGACGCGCGAGGTGAAGTAGTCGGCGTCCATGTGGAGCAGCTTCGGGAGGTCGAAGAAGTTCGCCCTCGCGGCGACCTTCGCGTTCACCGGGAGCTCCTGCGCGAGCCACGGCGCGTTGCGCGGGCACACCTCCTGGCAGCGATCGCAGCCGTAGACGTACATGCCCATCGGTTCGCGGAGTTCGCGCGGCGTGATGCCGCTCCCGAAGTATGTGAGATACGAGATGCATTTCCTGGGATTCACGCGGCCGTTTCCCTTGAGGGCCCGGGTGGGGCAGGCCGCGACACAGGCGCTGCGGCACCATTCCGGGCAATCCATACCCTTCGAAGGGACGCCGGGCTCGAACTCCCGGTCCACCGTCACCGTGAGGGGAAAGACCCAGGAGCCCCTCCGCGCGGCGGTGCGCGAATAGAAAAGGCAGTTCTTCCCGGTGCCTCCCAGTCCCGCCCTTACCGCCGCGGCGCGGTGCGGCAGATTGAAGGGGACCTTCGAGTCGATGCCGTTGTCGCGCAGAAAGGAGCGGAACTGCTTCACGCGCATCGTCAGGCCGTCCTTGGTGACGCGGTCGTCGTCCAGGTAGCAGCGCCCGAAGTTCCGTTCCAGGGCGGGGGGGAAGGCGCTGTGGAAATACGCCTCCACCAGGACGATGATCGATTTCGCTTCGGGATGCACCTTCCGGGGGTCGGCGCCGTCGTGTAGGGCGAGGCCCACCTTCTCCGCCCACGCGTATTCTTCACCGCTTTCCTCCAGCAGCTCGCGGTGCTTCTCGAACGGATCCGTCGTGGTGAACCCAACGTCCGCGAATCCGAGCTCCAGCGCCTTCTCGATGATGTCGTTTTTTGTTATCATAATGTTCTCCAAAAAGATTCACCACAGAGACACAGAGACACAGAGGGTTGGTGCAGAATTATTAAGTATTTGAATATAATTCACATGAGGATGATATAATTTTCGCTTCATTGATCATTATCTCCTATTATCAAAAACATGTTCCCAATGCTTAATCTCCGCGTGAATCACTTTTCTTTTCTCTGTGCCCTCTGTGTCTCTGTGGTTGCCTTTAAGCGGCGCGCAAACGTTTGCGCGCTTTCATATTCCCAGCAGTGCCTTCACCGTCTTGACGCAGTCCAGCATGTCCGTTCCGCTCTTGCTGAGGCGCGCCATCATGATGCCGCCCTCGAGCGTCGCAACGACGAGACGAGCGGCGGCCGCGGGATCGAGGTCCGCGCGGATATCACCCTCTTCCTGCGCGCGTGCGATAAGCTTCGCCAGCGTCCGTACCCATTCGTCGAAGATGCCGCGTACCAGCTTCGCGAATTCTCCGTTCACGTCGGCCATCTCCAGCGCCATGTTGCCGAAGATGCATCCCCCCACGAAGCCGCGCTTCCGGTGGATTTTATACACCGCGTCGATGATGGCCGAAATCTTTTCGGAGGCCCTGTCACCGCTGCTGCTTTCCTCCAGGTAGCGGAAGTATTCGTTCCTGGCCTGGCGGATGAGCTCCAGCCCCAACTCCTCCTTGCTGGAGAAGTGAAAGTAGAGGTTTCCCTTTTTTACGCCCGTGGCCTCGATGAGATCGCTCACGCTGGTATTCGCGAAGCCCCTGCGGTTGATGAGCGCGGTCGCCTCCGCGACGACCCGCGCCCGGGTCCTGTCCCCTTTTGTCGTTGTTTCCATGATTCAATCCTTAATATACTGACCGTTCGGTACATTATTATACCGGGCCGTACCTGTCAAGGAAAAAATGTAATGGGGGATGATGATCCTGAGTGTCGCGCGGGTACGTTCAGCCGGATTTGCGGAGCATGTCCTTCAGTTTCGTGCCCGGTTCGCGGTACCTTTTGTAGAAGTGCGTCAGCGTGGTCCAGGTGAACAGGGCGTTGATTGGCTTTAAGCGGATCAGGTGGAAGAAGATGAAATAGGCGATGAGGATGGCGGGGAAGTAATAGAGGAAGTTCACGGTTTCCAGGACGAACCAGGACCGGTAGCCGTTGATCCAGGGCAGCGCCGGTGCGAGTGCGTCGAAAAGCATCGCCGAGAGCGGAAAGCTCGACACAAGGGACAGGACGGCCGCCCAGGAG
>JAGODF010000132.1 GCA_017998375.1 Spirochaetota bacterium | reverse complement strand
GAGGTACGCGGGATAGATGTCCACCGTGTCGCCGCGGACGCGGAAGGTGCCGCGCTGGAATGCCACGTCGTTCCGCTCGTAGTGGATGCCGATGAGTTGCCGGAGCATCCCGTCGCGGTCAAGCTCGTCGCCCACGTGGAGGGCCACCTGCATCTGCTCGAAGTTCACCGGGCTCCCCAGCCCGTAGATGCACGACACCGACGAGACGACGATGGTGTCGTCGCGGTCGATGATGGACGACGTGGCCTTGAGGCGCAGCCGGTCGATCTCGTCGTTGATGGAGGCGTCCTTTTCGATGTAGAGGTCCTGCGTGACGACGTACGCCTCCGGCTGGTAGTAGTCGTAGTAGGAGACGAAGTACTCGACGGCGTTGTCGGGGAAGAACTCCTTGAACTCGCGGTAGAGCTGGGCCGCCAGCGTCTTGTTGTGGGTGAGCACGAGCGCCGGTTTCCTCACGCGCTCTATCACCTTCGCCATGGTGTAAGTCTTGCCGGAGCCGGTGACCCCGAGGAGCGTCTGATATTTCAGTTTATTGGCCACGCCCTTCGCGAGCTCGTCGATGGCGCGCTCCTGGTCCTCGGACGGGGTGAATTTTGATACTACCTTGAATTCGGGCATAAGCTGGTTTTCATATCCATCCTTTGGATATTAATTCAAAAGATATTCTCCTTGAATGCGCGCAACACCCCGGCCCCCTATTAGAATCTCGGTATCATGTATTTTCCTGAGAACAACAATGTTGGGATTTTCCCGATCAACGCCCTGTTCAATTATCAATCTTTCTACATTCCATCTGTTCTGATTGATTAAATAATACCCCAATGCGGCATTGCCGGAACCCGTGGCGGGATCCTCCAGGTAACCGAAAGTTGGTGCAAAAACCCGTGTGCGGAAATCATTTTCTTCATGCACGGTGTTCGATGTGTAAATATTAATTACTTCAACGTTGTTTTTGAAAGAATAGTTTCTCAAGGCATTATAATCGGGCGAACAGGTGATGCATGTCTCACTGTTTCGCAAGGGTACCAATAATGTATTTTGACCGGCATTGACAATTCCTAAAGGAATTGTGGAATCAATGTCCCGGGTGCTGATGTTTAAAGCATCGGCCAATGACGCCACATCAACGCCACATTCGATAAACACTGGTAATGGCGCCTGTATGTATACAAGGTTTTCATGCTCTACCCTGTTTTCAATCCGGAGTATACCCTTTTTTGTGCTGATGGAAAAATGCGGCCGCGAGCTGATACTGGTGTTTTCTTTTACCAGCTCATAAGCGATCGCTACAGTGGCATGTCCGCAAAATGGAACTTCCTTCTCACAGGAAAAGTAACGGATGGTGTAATCGACGCCGTCATCACCGGAAGGCGCAACATATCCAACTTCTGAAACAAAGTTCTTGAGCTCATATGCTATTCGTTGCATTTCCGATTCGGATATTTCACTGATTCCGGAAAGCCTGATATACCCTGCAGGATTGCCGGATGATAATCCCGACGTAAAGGCATCTAGTTTTTTGAAGGCAAATGATTTCATGGTGGTTTTCCCTGATGCTAAATAAAATGCCTGTCATGGGTCAGATGTGAAACAGGGCATGAAAATACGACCTGCAAGGGTAATTCCGCATCATTGATTAATTGGTGTATTGAACCTTCCGCGATTGTGAAACAGTCCCCATCTTTTACGGAAAATTCCTCAAGCCAGTTGATCGCATCCTGTGCCAATTCGCTGATTTTCATGATTCCGGTTCCCTTGAAAATCTGATATGTTTCAATCCAATATTTATGGTAATGGGGATTCAGTCCGCTTTTCGGGGCAATTTCCGCCGCGAACACGCCGAGAGTGTCGTTCCCGGTCAATTTTACTATTTTAATATTTGCTCCGCTGTCAACCGGGGCATTCAACATTTCCTCCGAAATGTTTTTTATTTCCATTTTTTGCATTCCTTGTCCGGAAATTATTTCCAGCATATAAATCCCATGCTCGGGATTTCATTGAATCCGGATCCCATAGTATCCATGGTATCCGTGAGTCGCGTGCATATCGCAGAAGGTCTTTCCCGCAAAGACAGTTGGTGGTATCGATCTATCTCAAGTAAACATTGCAGAAGATATGTGCCCTGCACGTCACTGGGATAACGTCACATCGTCGATCCAGTTCACGTACGGTGCATGCCCCGCGACGATCGGCAGGGCGATGATCTCCGGCACCTCGTAGGGATGGATTGCTCGCACGGCCGCCTCTATCTTCCCGAAAAGCGACGCGCGGCTCTTGATGACGCAGAGGAGCTCGCTGTCGCGGCAGACCGCTCCCTTCCAGGTGTAGACTGACTTCAGTCCGGGGACAATGTTCACGCAGGCCGCGAGTCCCGGGACCACCAGCGCGTCGGCAATCTTGTCGGCGGTCTCCTGGTCCGGCACCGTGCAGAAGATGACGATATGTTCGGCACTCATGTATCCTCCGGGAAAATCGGGATTTTGGCAGCGGCCGGCGTCAGTTGTCCAGGCGCTTGAGGAGTTTTTTCGATTCCTCCAGGGCCAGGCGGGCGATCAGCGCGGACTCGCCGTCGCCGGCGCGACGGGCGATCTTCCTGAGCGCGCTCTCCATGACGCGGACCTGCAGGTCCAGGACCGATACCTCCAGTTCCGAGCCGTCTCTTCCAAAGGCCATTGCGTTCTCCCCTGACGTGTAGACCGAAGGGGAAACCAGCCGCATAAAAATGTCAAACCATTATAGGGTAACGCCGGTCCGGTGCCGGAATGTTTTTTTATTGCCTAAATTGAAGATGGCCCGTACACCGGTGACAATCTCATTCAAGGAGTGATATCATGTCCGAATATAAATTCTACATTGTTGAGAAAAAGCCCCCCGTAGCCTGGGTATACCTGAACCGCCCGGAAAAATTCAACGCCATGAACGGGCCCGCGTGGCTGGAAACCCCCTCGATTTTCGCTGATCTCGACCGGGACGAAGCGATCAAGGTGGTGATCGTGGCTGGCAAGGGGAAACACTTTTCCGCGGGAATCGACCTCATGGGCATGGCGGGGGTGATACCGGAAGTCGCGAGCAAGGACCAGCTCGGCGCGACAAAATGGAAGTTCCTCCCGAAAATATACATGCTGCAGGAGACCATGACCTGCATTGAGAAATGCCGCAAGCCCGTGATCGCGGCCATCCACGGCTACTGTATAGGCGCGGGGCTGGACATGGCCACGGCGTGCGACATCCGCCTGTGCTCCGCCGACGCGAGCTTCTCCCTGCGCGAGGCGGCCGTCGGTTTCGTGGCCGACGTGGGCGTGCTGCAGAGGATCCCCAATATCGTGGGGCAGGGCGTCGCGCGCGAACTGGCCTACACCGCGAAGAACATCGACGCGAAGCGAGCGAAGGAAGTGCTGCTGGTGAACGAGGTGTTCGAGAGCCAGGAGGCGCTCATGGCAGGGGCGGAGAAGATGGCCATGGAAATAGTCGCGAACTCGCCGCTGGCGGTCCAGGCGTCCAAGGAAGTGCTGAATTACGGGATCGGCAAGAGCGTGGATGAGGGGTTGAAGTACGTGGCATCCATAAGCGCGAACATCATCCCGTCGAACGACCTCTTTGAGGCGATGACGGCGATGATGGAAAAGCGCAAACCGAATTTTACCGGCAAGTGAGCCGCGGATCCCGGAGCGGGAAATATTTAATAAAGTGATGATTGGGATGATGTTACTCCCCGGGGAGAGGCCTTCATGATGTCGGGATCGATAGCGTTTCCCTCCGGCACATCGACCGCGGTCGCGTACTTCGCGTTCTACGCGTTTTTCGGCTGGCTGATAGAAGTGGCGTACCGTTCGTGGACCCAGCGCCGCTTCGTCAACGCCGGCTTCCTCTTCGGGCCCTTCGTGCCGCTGTACGGCATGGGGGCGCTGGTTGTGCTGGCGCTGGGCTCCCTGCTGGCGCACCATCACCCCATCATCCTCCTTTTCGCAATTGGCGTTCTCCTGACCGCGCTGGAATACCTGTTCGGGTACCTGAGCGAAAAGCTTTTCGGCCTCAAGCTCTGGGATTACAGCACAAACCGGTTCAATCTCCACGGACGCGTCTGCCTGCTCTTTTCCGTGGCCTGGGCCGTGCTGGCGTTCGGCGCCGCCGTTATCATCCACCCCATGGTGCGTGACTTTGTTGAGCGGGCGGGCGAAGTGCGGTTGGGGTACTTCGCCGCCGGCTTCGGCGCGTACTACGCCGGGGACCTGGTGATCTCCACGGCATCGGTCCTGGGTTTCAGGAAGAAGATCGCGTACCTGCTGTCGAACTACGTGACGTTGAGCAACGCCGAGGCCGAGCGGATCATCTCCTCGTTCCGTAGGCTCCTGCGCGCTTTCCCGAACCTCAACCGCTACCTTGACGCGAACCTGAGCGACAACGTGAAAAAGCGCGTCGGGGATGTGTTGAAATCCGTGAGCGCGAAGATCGAGGATGAATTGCGGCAGCGCAGGCCGCAAGACCGTGAATACTACGACCTTGTTAAGGACATACTTGCGAACAGCGAGTTCCAGCGTCTGAAGGAGTTTTTCCACCACAACTCGTCCATCTACGAGCACGCGCGACGCGTTTCCTACGTTTCCTACCGCGTCTGCAAGTTCCTAGACCTGGACAGCCGGGCCGCCGCGCGCGGCGGGCTTCTCCACGATTTTTTTCTCTATGACTGGCGCGACCACGACGAGCCGGACCTGGCGCGGGAAAAGTTCCACGGCCTCCACCACCCGCGCATCGCGCTGGAGAACGCGGAGAAGCATTTCGCACTGACGGGGATTGAGAAGGACATCATCCTGAAGCACATGTGGCCGCTGACGCTCGTGCCGCCGCGCTACCGGGAGTCGTTCGTGGTGACCTTCGTGGACAAATACCTCTCCTCGCGGGAGTTTTTGGAGGAGTTCAAGAAGCAGGCGGCGAAGAAGGTTGAAAGCAGGAAACCAGACAAAAGGAAGAAGTGATCCGCTGATTTCCTTCAGATATCAAAAGACAATTCCCGCGGTGAAACCTACCGCGGCGCCGGCCGAAGGGTAGTAAACAATCGGAAAGTCGATCTTTACCATGAATATGCTGAAACCAATGCCAGTCATGAGTTTCGGACGGTAGCGTGACGGGCTCACATTGCTGGTGCTGCCGTCGACGGTAATCTGTCCCGGCTGGGTGACAGTCGCGCTGCCGGACGAAAACGATACGTTAACATCGCCCGCGGCGTTAAGGACAATGTCTGAACTGCCCTGGATGACGTCCACGCCCGCGCCTGCGGTAATGTTAAGAAACCAGAATAGCTGGAATGCAGTCACGATTTCCAGTGGAACAGTATAGGTTTCCGAAATGATGCCGAACCTCACCGTCGGGTCGACGGTGACGGTCCCCGTGTTTCCCGCTCCGTCATCGAAAGTATCGCTGACGGTTGACACTTCCTGCTCGAAAGAGAGCTCGTTCTTCTGGTAAAGAAGGCCGGTGCCGAATGAAAAACCGCGCCACTTGAACAGGCCGAGCATTATACTTCTCGGGTATGAGAGCGAGTAGTTGATCCTCATCCCGTATGTCGTGTTCTTGAACCTGTAATAATCCGCCTCGCTTCCGAGCTCGATCTTCCCGAAAACCCCCGTCAGGTAGAGTCCGGATGTGATGAAACGCAGGTGGATACCCGCGTTGATCGACGCGCCCGCGGCGAAACCCGCGTACATGTCCCCGTCGCTTTCGAGATCTTCCCTGACAGAATCAGGGTTGTAGTACGAGACATCCGTGTTCGGAGCCTGCAAGCCTAACATTGAGCCTATAGAGACCGCGAAAATGTTGTAGTTCTGGTAACCGTTGAAATTACCGGCATGGGATGAAAAGGCATTCGCGTTGCCGAATCCCTTCGCGAGTCCCGACTGATTGTCGTATTTCGCGAGATCAGGGGCCGCGTTCGCCACCGCGTCGTTGAGCGCATCATTGACGAATGTATCCAGGGCGGGGCCTTCTGATGTCTGTATTGGGCGAGTGACCGTAATCGTCGCCGCATGTATGCGAATCGCCGCGGTGAGAAACAATGCCGCAGCGAGAATGGTTGTCAGAGCATGTTTCATCATCGTCCTCCAAACGGCTTCTTCCATATGCCCATTCACTGTATCTTGTGTATATTACTGTAAGGGCGATAAAGGCAATATTTTTTCCGGATTATACCGCGCATTTCGCAGCTTCAACCACGTACTGCATATCAATTCCCGACTTCACCGGGAGGTTCCCCTTTTAGAAACCGTACCCATTATCGACTGTATAATAGTTGACTATTTGTACATGATGGCCCGATAATTATCCACCTGTTTTTCACGATGCGCAACAACGGATACAATCCGCCGGCCGGCGGGAGGGTCAGACGATGAAAAACATTGAAGCGTCCTTTTTGAAAAAAATACGAAGGTTTGTCACATGAGATCAGGGGCAGGGCCCGGATTTTTTTCAGGTTCTCGCTGTCACTCGTCCCGTTCCTTATCGCGTACGTCCTGTTCCTGAACCTGACATTGAGCCGCGACCCGTTCTCCGCCGTCAACATCGCGATTTCCCTCTTCATACTGGTCGTGATCGCTGCACTGGCGCTCCTGCGCGCGGGATACTACCACGCGGCTGCGAACATGATGGCAGCGGTCATGGCGGTAGGAGTGGTAATTATAGGAAGCAGGACTGTCCAGTACGGCGTCGGGAGCCGGCTCGTGGCAAGCAGCATTCCGTTGATTTCGGTGGTGATCTTTTCAGTACTCTTCTGCAAATTCAGGATCTCCCTCGCGGTGATGTGCATAGCCCTGGGCGGCATCTACTGGAATATTCTGCAGGCTGGTTTCATGAACACCGGCGAAAAGGGAAGCGCCCTCACCGCGCTCACGCTGACGATAGTGCTCACCTTCATGCTGGGAGGGTTCATCGCGCGCATCGGGGAGCAGTCGAGGCGGTTGAGGAACATGGAGCACGAGCGGGAGCGGGGGAAACAGCTGGAGATGAACAGGGCGCTTCTCGGCTCCATGATGGAGGTTTCGTCCAGGCTCGATGAGACTTCGCACAGGATGTCGGAAAGCTCCGTGTCGCTGTCGGACAACATGCAGGCAGAGGCGTCCGGCATGGAGGAGATCACGGCGACGGTCGAGGAGATATCGTCTGGGCTCGACAACGTGAGCTTCAGCGCGAAGAACCAGTCGGAGCTCATGGCGTCCCTCGCGGGGAGCATCAACGAGCTTTACCAGATCACCAGCGAGATGGCCGGGAAAATGAAGGCCGCGCTGGAAAAGACATCGGCTGTTTCCGTGCAGGCGAAATCAGGGGAGCAGTTTTTGGAGGACATGCAGGGCAGCATGACATCCATCGGCGCGACTTCCGGGGAGATGAGCGGCATCGTCAGCATGATCACCGACATATCGGACCGCATCAATCTGCTCTCCCTCAACGCGTCCATAGAGGCAGCGCGGGCGGGCGAGTACGGCAGGGGCTTCGCGGTTGTGGCTGACGAGGTGTCGAAGCTGGCCGACCAGACCTCCGGCAGCGTCAAAGAAATCGACAGGCTCATCAAACAGAGCAATGAGGAGGTCGCGAAAGGCATCGGGAACGTAACGCGGACCGTTGATGCGATTTCCGGTATCATCGACAGCATCAACGAGGTCGGCAGGATCATCACCTCCATGAGCGGCAGCGTGGAGAGCAACGTGAAGTCGAGCGACCAGGTGACGGCCGCCGCGTCGAGCGTGCTGGCGCGCTCCGACGAAATCACCGCGGCGACGGACGAGCACAAGCGCGCCGCCGAGGAGATCGTCCGGTCGATCACCGCCATCAACCAGCTCATCCAGTCCAACGCCATGCGCGCCCACGACATGTCGGAGCACCTGAAGACCATCGCGGAGATGTCGGAGAAGGTAAGGGTGAGCATGCAGTCGTTCGACGTCACGGCGCTCGACGGGAGAGAAGAGTGACGGCGGTACAAGAAGTGACCGACGCTACCGGCGATCGCACCCCGGAGAAAAAATTCATCGTCGACATCTGCATATCGGTCGCGCCGCTGAAAACCTTAAAAATAAAAACTCCTCCCTTCGGGGAGGAGTTTTTATTGAAGTAACCGGTAATTGATGTACCGGACCCCTGATAGCGGATATTAGTTTCCGCCCTGGGGAGCTGCTTCCTGCTTGGATTCCTGCTTCGCCTGCTTCTTCGCTTCCTTCCTGGCTTCCTTGCGCGCAGCCTTGCGGGCGGCTTTTCTGGCGGCCTTGCGGTGAATTTTCTTGTGCCCCTTCTTCTCGCCCTTCTGGGCGGCAGCCTGGGTGTCTTCGCCGGTCGCGGGAGCGTCGGCGGCCATCAGGCCAAGGGACATGCAGAACACGATCGACATCATGACTAACATAATCTTTTTCATACTGTACTTCCTCCAGATGTATAAAAGAACTATTCCGGGACAAGGCTCTTGCTGGGAGCTTCTCGGATGAGCGAGGATATCACCCCATCCGATCGGAACGGTCAAGCACTATTTTTTGAATTTTAGTCACGGTCAACCGGCGTTGAACAGCTGTTACAACGCTTTGCCCCGCGGAAAAGGCGGTGACCGCAGTCGGGACAGGTATAGCGCGCTTCCTCGTCCCGCACCCACTTTTCGGTGCCATGTTCCCTCCAGTACGGAATAGCCCGCATGATTACTTTTTTCCCGACCGGCATGGGAAAGTTGTCGATGAAGCCGCAGGGAAAATCGGCGCACCGGTGACAGCCCTCCAGGCCCTTTGCCTGGACGCAGTCCCTTATGGCGCAATTCCGGCAGAATACCGACTTCCTGTCCGACAGGCACCCATCGCATTCCAGGTCCTTTATTGTCAGGTAGTCCAGCCCCGGCATGGTGCGCTGGTAGTTCGCGAGAAGCTTTTCCATGAATTTCGCGTTGTTGTCCCTGGTGGCGTAGTACACGCCGCAGACTCCGCAGTAGAGCCCGCAGGGAGCGAGGAAGTTGCGGTTGATGGAAGAAGTCATATCATCCCCCTGATGCGCTTTCCGGGTTATGTTACAATGAACTTCAATTAGAGTATACGTCGTGCGGGGGGCATTGTCAATTCAAGATTCGCATGGCGGTGAAACAAAAAGCGACGCGGGGCTCCGCACGAACCTTCGTGCGGGACCCCGCGCATTAATGGCATCATGAATTCATTCCGGAGTCCGGTATCTTCACCGGTTCCCTCCGGAAAAGGGATCGGTCCGGGATCACCGGCGTGAAGTCGCCGCTTCCGCGCGCGCGGTCGAGGGCGACGTTCCGTCCCCGGATCTTTTCCCGCATGTTGTCGTAGCGGTAGGTGAGGTTCAACCGCAGCGCAAGGTATGCCTGCGCGGGGCCCAGGGTGAAGACGGTTTTGATCGACCTGGCGAGTATCCTGTCCAGGCGGTAAAAGCTACGGTAGAGCCAGTCGGCGCCGGCCTGGAGCTGTTCGGGCGACATCTCCCTGGGCTGGAACACCACGTGGCGGAAATCGTAGTTCGCCAGGTCATGGTCGATAATCCTGCCCTGGCGGACCATGTCCGCGTGGAGGGGCGTTCCCGGCAGCGGCGTCATGATGTTCACCTGCACGGCGTCGATCTCCATTGTGGCGAGGTGCGCGAGCGTGCTTTCGAAGACGGTGGTATCGTCGAAGTCCATGCCGACGATGATGCCGGCGATGATGCCGATCCCCGCGCCGCGGATCTTCCTCACGCGCGACTCCACGCTGTCCTCCAGGTTCACCGGCTTGTCCACCGACTGGAGGTTCTTCGCGTTCGCCGTCTCTATTCCGATGAAAAGCCCGTGGCAGCCGGCGCGGCGCGCCAGCGCCAGGAGCTCCGGATCGTCGGCTATGCGGAGCGAGCACTGCCCCACCCAGCGCTTCTTCAGCGGGACCATGGCCGTAAAGAGCTTCTTCGCGTAATCAGCGTCGGCGATGATGTTGTCGTCCACGAAGATGAAGTCTTTCGGGATCGACTTCAGCTCGTTGATGACGCTCTCCACGGGGCGCGTGCGGAAGGTGCCGCGGTGGAAGGCGGTGATGGAACAGTAGCGGCAGTTGTGGGAACAGCCGCGGCTCGTCTGGACGGCATAGCAGGTCGCGTAATGCTTCGAAGTTTCCTTCATGAGGTCGCGGCGGGGCACGCGCGCCTCGGAAAGATCGCAGAACCTGTCGGAGCGGTAGATGCGCTTGAGCCGGCCGTCGGTCGCATCGCGGAGAACTTCCGGCCAGAGGCCCTCGGCATCGCCCGCGACCACCGCGTCGAAATGCCTGGACGTCTCGTCGGGGCAGAGTGTCGGGTGATATCCGCCCGCCACGACGATCTTCCCGCGCTTCCTGAACTCGGCGGCTATTTCGTACGCCCGGGGGGCCAGCGCGCTCATGAAACTCACGCCCACGAGGTCGGCGTCGGTGTCATAGTCCAGCGCCTGGACGTTCTCGTCGCAGATCGCCACGGCATGTTCCGGCGGCGTGAGCGACGCCACGGCGGTGAGCGGCAT
>JAGODF010000131.1 GCA_017998375.1 Spirochaetota bacterium | reverse complement strand
AGCTTGATCACCGGCTCGAAATAGCCCTCGGAGTTGTTGCCGTTGATGATGATGGTCAGCGGCCTGAGCTCCAGGTAGTCCTTGCCCGCCTGCTTCAGGCGCTGGGCGCTAAAGATGAAATACGATGTCGAGATTGGGGTGAACCCGCCGGGCTGGCCCGCCTCATGGTGCTTCATCTCGCTCACGTTGATCCGGAGGTTGCGCTTCTCGTCTATGGTGTAGACGCCGCGGAAATGCAGCGTGCTCCCCTGCAGGTAAATGACGCAGTTCGCGCGGTAGCTCCTGTTGAAACTGAACTCGTAGCCGTAGTTGCCGCGGTAGAACAGCCTCCAGGTGCCGTGGAGGTCGCCGAAATCGATCCCGGACGCGAAAGTCCACGGAATCATGCAGGCGGCCGCAAGGACCAGAGCTCTGATTTTTTTCATGGTCGATACACCTTCATCGGTAGTGACGCGCCGCCGCCCGTGATGTCGGCGCGGCGCACGATCATAGCAGAACCGATCCGCGCGGCCCCGTCAAGCCAATTACCCGGGTAAAATATCATTGACACGCGCCTCCCGCGATGGTACGCAATGCGGGCTTCCCGCGCACAATCCCGTATCTGCGAGGTCCACATGCAGCGCATCGGTATCATCGTCAATCCCCACGCCAGGAGCATCAAGAAAAGCTCCCAGGACATGCCCGCGCTCTTCAGGAAAATCGGCGGCGAACACGCCGAAGTCCGGCTCAGCAACACGCTGGAGGAGCTGGATGATATCATCCTCCAATTCAAAAAAAGCGGCATCACCTGCATAGGCACTTCCGGCGGCGACGGCACCGTGCACCACGTCGTGTCGCGCATGATTCAGCTCTATCATCCCGATCCAGCGCCGCCCCTGGTGATCCTCAAGGGCGGCACCATGGACAACATCGCCCGCACCATCGCGCTGAAGGGAAAGGGCCCCGCGATTCTCGAAAGGCTCGTGGCGTCGTTCCGCGCGGGAAAGCCGCTGGTGACGCGCGAGCGGGACACCATGAAGATCGGCGAGCGGTACTGCTTCCTCTTCGGCTGCGGGCTCACCACCAACTTCCTCAACGCCGTCTACTCCGGGGAAAAGGGCACCGTCACCAACCTCAAGGTGATCGCCAGGGCGCTGAGCGAGGGACTGCGCGACAAGAAGGACTCGGAGCTTTTCAAAAGGCTTATCGCCCGCGTGCTGGTCGACGGGAAGGAGCTCCACTTCCGGGAGATCCTCGCCATACTCGCCGGCACCGTGGAGCAGGTGGGCATGGGGTTCACCCCGCTGCCGCGCGGCAACGAGAAGCAAGGCACGTTCCACATCATCATCACGGGAGAGAAACCCATCGAGGGAGTGAAGCAGTTTTTCCGCATCAAGAAGGGCCTTCCCCTGAAGGGCCCCCGGAACTTCAACGACGTGATATCGTCCCTGGTGATCGAGAGCGACGCGCCGTTCCAGTACACCATGGACGGCGACATGTTCGACAGCGGTCCCAGGCTCGTCGTAGAGATGGGCCCCCGGGTGCGGCTGGTCTCCGTGTAGGGCTTGTTGATCGACTTGGTGCATAATTAATATTTCAATGGGGTGCAAGGGGCGAAGCCCCTTAATAAGCCCCCCGTCCCGGAACACCGGGATGCGCGAGACGTCAGTCTCGCGAAAAGTCTGTCATATTTTCTTCTGTTGACATCTCACAATTATTGTGATATCTTGATAGTGGCGCCCACGGAATACGCGTTACACGGCTTCCAGGTTACGGGATCGCTGGTTGATAACCTTGAAATCACCGGTTGGAAAAATCACGCAACTCGCCCTGATCCCGCCCGCAGTCATCGCCATACTCTTTGCCGCCCTGCCGCTCTCCGCGGACGATATCGCCGGGAACGACATCTCGGGCTATTCCCTCGAGGACCTGATGAACGTGAAGGTCATCACGGCGGCCCGCACGTACACCACCACCGGTGAGGCCCCCGCGGCCGTGTACGTGATCACGGAAAAGCATATCCGCGAGCGCGGCTACAAGACGCTCGTCGAGGCGCTGTACGACGTGCCGGGCTTCGACTTCCAGAACACCTACGGCATCTGGCCGGACCTCTTCCACCAGCGGGGGCTGGTGGGCAACAACCAGCGGAGCCTGATGTACATCAACGGCACTCTCGCCAACAACATCTCCGAGAGCGGGATCCGCGGCGGCGGTTCCCGCTACCCGCTCTTCAACGTGAAGCAGGTGGAGATAGTCTCCGGTCCGGCGTCGGCGCTCTACGGCGCGAACGCCTTCAACGGCGTGATCAATATCATCACGAAAGAGGGCGCCGACTCGCCGGGCTACCTGGTACAGGCGACGGGCGGCGCCTGGGAAACCAGAGACGACCGTTACGGCGCCGAGTACTCCGGAAGGAGCGTCTCCCTGGCGGCGCGCGGCGTCATAGAGGGACAGGCCCACTGTTCGTACAGCGTCTCCGCGTACTACTTCCAGGCGGGCGGCCCGGACTTCCGGGGCGTCCGGGGCCTCGACGCGGGGTACAACGGCTACTTCTGGTCGGACTACTACAACAACTCCCACGAGGATTCGCACAACATCACCGCGGCCGTCACGGTCGATAAAATCAGGTTCAATTTCTCCAGTTCCCAGTACCTCATGGGACAGGGTACCTTCGCCAACGGCCACTACGAGATCGATACCGACAAGCGCGGATTCGCCGGAAGCAACTGGGACTTCAGCGACAAGCTGGTGAGCATCGCGTACCTCTACGACAGCGGCGGCGACCTGAAGGTCGAAAGCGAGCTCTCGTTCCGCCACACGAGCCTCCTGAGCTCCAGCCACGAGCAGTACCCAATTGATGACGGCAAGGATCTGACTCCTCCGCTGACGACTCCCGACATCTACAACCATCCCGAGCTGGTCTACACCGTGTCAGATTACAGCCGTCCCGACTACGCCTACTCCATCAAGGAACAGGCCGAGTGGACGCCGAACCGGCAGTTGAACGCTATAGTCGGCGGCGAGGCGATATATTATTCGGTTCCCGCGGGGTACGGCGAATACCGGCGCTACCGCTACCAGAACTACGCCACGTACGCCCAGGCCATCTACAGGCCCATTGAGGACGTAAGCCTCACGGGCGGCTACCGGTACGATTACCACACCGACTACGGCAGCTCCCACACTCCCCGCTTCAGCATCGTGGGCACACCGGGCGACCTGGTCCTCAAGGCGCTTGTGAGCGGCGGTTTCCGGGCGCCCACGGCATGGGAGCTCTACAACGAAACCAATCAGCGCCGGAGCAATACGGACCTGACCCCCGAGAAGATGATCAGCGGCGAGGCGGGCCTGGGCTACAGGTTCCTGGGCCGGTACCTCATCTACTGCAACGGCTACTACAACCGCATCACCAACCTCATACTCGAAGTGAAGACGAACGAGCCCAATCCGAGCACCGGCGACAACTGGAACCAGAACCAGAACGTGGGCAACGCGGATATCGCCGGGGCCGAGGTCTCCGCGGACTTCCAGGTGACGGAGCGGCTGAACTTCTTCGCCAACTACACCTACTCGATCGGCTGGTACGACGACATTCCCGGATCGATAGTATCGTCCCCCGCGACGGCGGAAGGCGACGAGATACCGAACATAGCGCGGCACAAGGCGAACGCGGGCATCACCGTGTACGTGCTCAGGAACCTGTCGGCGCACGCCCGGGTGAACTTCGTGGGACCGAGGAACACCATCGCCGGCAACCCGGAAGGCGAGATAGACGGATACGCCCTGGTGCACTGCAACCTCCGCTGGGAGAACTTCCCGTTCCAGGGATTCTACCTGCAGTTACTGGCGCGGAACGTCCTGGACACCAGGGCCTGGGACCCCGGCGTGCGCACCGCGACGGGCGCGTATTATCCCACGCGGCACCCGCTGGAAGGGCGGAACATCTGGCTGACGGCAGGCTACAAATTCTGACGATGCGCGCGCGAATCGCGGCGGCACCCGGATCTCCGGCGCGGCACCGCGCCGGATACGGACGGAAACACCATGCGTGAACGTTATACCGGAAATAAAGGGAAACCACCGGCGATGAAGCGCCCGCTCGCGCGGGCTTTCATCGCGGCGTCGCTCTGCGCGGCATCCGTCCTCGCGGTCCCGCCGCTCTTTTCCGAGATCCCGGAGCAGCGGGTGAAGGCGGCCTTCATAGAAAAATTCACCCATTTCATCGAATGGCCCGAGGGCTCCCTCGGCCGGCAAGGGCAGTTCGTGATCGGGGTGATAGGCTACAGCCAGGTGACGCCCCATCTCCTGGACATCGTCTCGGGGCGCAGGCTCAGGGACCGGGACCTGGTGCTGAAGTCCGTGGGCAACGGCCCCGCCCTGTCCGAATGCCAGGTGCTGTTCATCGCCCCGGGCGAGGGCCCCAACCTGGCCGCGATCCTGGCGCGGGTGCGGCACCGCCCGGTCCTCACCGTCGCCGACACGCCGGGCTTCGCAGAGCGCGGTGTGATGATCAACCTCTTCCGGTCCGGGAGCTACGTCCGTTTCGAGATCAACATGGACGAGGTGAAAAGGAGCCCGCTCAAGTTCAGCTCAAAGCTCCTCGTGCTCTCGAAGAACGTATCGCAGGCGGGGACTAAATGACCGCCTCGATAAAGAACAGGCTCATTCGGATCATCCTGCAGGCGAGCATCACCTCCCTGGTCCTGGCAATGCTCTTCGTGACGCTCTTCGACGTGCACGCCTTCCGCCGCGACGCGATTGATACAGCCGTGCTCATATCACGCGTCGCAGGCGACTACAGCGTCACCGAACTCGCGTTCAACAACCGGGAGGAGTCGGTGAGAACGCTTTCCCGGCTCCGGACTATCCCCCACCTGGAGAGCGTCGCCATCTACGACGAGGCGGGCGATCTGTTCTCCTCGTATTCGGCCGCCGGTGACGTCGCTCCCCCGCCTTCCAGGATGACCGTGGAAAGCCCCCTCGAGTGGCGGTTCTCCGGCAGGAGCCTCCACGTCGTCAGGCCCATCCATCACGACGGCATGTATTACGGCATCATCACCGTGCGCCTTTCCACCAGCCCGCTGTTCAGCAAGATACTCAATCACCTGGCGCTCCTTCTCGCCCTGGCGGCGGTCATCGTGATCATCACCGTCCTGGTCGCGACGAGGCTCCAGAGGCAGATCTCCGGCCCCATCCTGAAACTGGCGGAGACGGCGCGCGAGATCTCCGGTAAGGGCGACTACTCCATACGCGTGGAAAAGTCCGGCAACGACGAGATTGCCGGACTCTGCGACGCCTTCAACTCCATGCTCGACCAGGTCCAAAGCCGGCAGGCGGAGCGCGACAACGCCATAGGCGCCCTCATGGAAAGCGAGGCGAGGTTCCGGAGCCTGATAGACCAGTCGAACGACCCGCTCTTCGTGCTGGAAAATTTCCGCATCGTCTTCGTCAACCCGCGCTTCACCGCGTACATGGGCTACTCGCCGAACGAGGTGACTTCCGGCGGCTTCAACATACTGAACCTGATAGCGCCCGAGATCCACCACCGGGTGGTGAACCTCATCCGCCGCATGCAGCGCGGGGACCGCGTGCCCAACCAGTACGACCTCCGGGGCGTCACCAAAGACGGCGCCGTCATCGATTTCGAGGTGAACTTCTCCTTCATCGAGTGGAACGGGAAGCCCGGCATCCTGGGCATGCTGCGCGACATCACGTCGCGGAAGAAGGCGGAGGAGGACCTGCGCAAGAAGCAGGAGGAACTCGCCAGCGTGAGGATGTACCTCCAGAACATCATCGACTCCATGCCGTCGCTCCTCATCGGCGTCAATCCCGACATGCGCGTGACCCAGTGGAACTCCGAGGCGACCCGGGTCACCGGCATCCGGCAGGAGGACGCGCTGGGGAAGGAAGTCACGGTGGTCTATCCGTTTATCGCCCCCTACGAGGAAGCGGTGCGCCTCGTACTGGCGACGGGGAACCCGCGGAAGGAGGAGCGCATCGCCGTTCCCGCGGGGGATGATACACTTTACGCGGACCTCATGGTCTACCCGCTGTCGTCGGAAAACATCGACGGCGCGGTAATCCGGGTTGACGACGTCACGGCCCGCGTCAAGATAGAGCAGATGATGCTGCAGACCGAGAAGATGATGTCGGTGGGCGGCCTGGCCGCCGGCATGGCGCACGAGATCAACAACCCGCTGGGGGGGATACTGATGGGCGCCCAGAACTTCAGGAGGCGCCTGTCGCCCGGGCTCGATAAAAACGGAATGGTGGCACGTGAGGCGGGAACCACCATCGAAGCCGTCAACGCCTATATGGAAAAGCGCGGCCTGGTGACGCTCCTGGACGGGATCCAGGAGATGGGGGAAAGGGCCTCGGGCATAGTCCAGAACATGCTGAACTTCAGCAGGAAAAGCGAATCGAAGATCACGCAGGTGGACCTCAAAGAGCTCATGGAGAAGACGCTGGAGCTCGCCGCGAACGATTACGATCTGAAGAAAAAGTACGATTTCCGGCACATGGAAATCGTCCGTGAGTTCGGCGAGGACCTGCCCCCTGTGCCCTGCTATCCCCAGGAGATAGAGCAGGTGATCCTCAACCTCGTGAAAAACGCCGCCCAGGCGCTGGGCTCCATGGATGGCGCCTCCAGGCCGGCACGCCCCCGCATCGTCCTGAGGCTCCTGGCCCGCGGGGACAACGCGCAGATCGAGGTTGAGGACAACGGCCCGGGCATGGACGAGAAGACGAAGGCGAAGGTTTTCGAGCCTTTCTTCACCACGAAGAAATCCGGCGAGGGGACCGGCCTGGGGCTCTCTGTGTCGTGCCACATCATCATCAACAATCACAAGGGGGACATCCGGCTGGAAACGGCGCCGGGGAAGGGAGCGAAGTTCATCATCACCCTGCCGCTTACACGGAACTAGAAAATGGATAATTCATCGGCAACCATACTCGTCCTCGACGACGAGGAGCTCGTGAGGGCGAACATCGTGGCGTTCCTGGAGGACGAGGGCTTCGCCGTCATCCCGGCGGAGAGCGGGGAGGAGGCGCTGGAAATCCTGAAGTCGCGTCCCGTGGACATAGGGATAATCGATATGCGCCTCCCGGGCATCGACGGCAACACGTTCATCCTGCAGGCCCACGCGCTCAACCCGCGCATGCGCTTCATGATCCACACGGGCTCCATCAACTACACACTTCCCCGGGAGCTCCACGAGATCGGCGTCCGCGCCGAGGACGTGTTCCGCAAGCCGGAAACGAGCCTCGCGGACATGCTGGGGAAGATCAGGGCCTTCCTGGAATAGTGCCCCGCCGGCCGACTGTCATCCCTTCGCGAGGGCGCCCGCGATGGCGTCGTGAATGCCGCTGAACACGTCCGGGAGGAGATCCTCCTTCAGGTTCGCGGTGACGCTCCTGGCGATCGCCAGCAGGTCCTCGTCGGCGAGCGATTTTCTCCCGCCCTCCAGGAGGACCTGCACCAGGCCGGGAAATATCACCGAGAGGTCCGCCCACCTGCCGTGGATGAAGTCGCGGATCCCCTTGCGGCCGATTATCTCCGAGTCTATCTCCTCGTCGTCGATGAGCGATATCACCACCTGCCCGGGGCGTATCTTCGCCAGGTCGTCGATGGTGAAGTGGTTCTTGAAGAGGATGACGATGTCGGTGTTGCTGAAGATGTTCTCCTGCGTGGTGGCCAGGCCCCCCTCCTTCTCGAAGTTCATCATCAGCTTCTCGTTGTTGTCGCAGCCCAGGACCCGGGCGAAGCCCATGGCAGTGAAGAGCCTGGTGAGGCGCAGGGCCGACAGGTCGATGCCTATGAAGCCGGCGTTGCACTCGTCGTAGGCGAGCTTCTTCTTCGCGGCGATGCGCATCATCACGCAGGCGAGCAGGAGGGGGATCTCGTCGTACTCGCGGTAGAGGACCGGCTTCGCGAACTCCGAATTCAGGTACGATACCGCGTCCGTGTCCTGCGCGTCCTCCAGGGTGAGGATCCGCACCACGGCGAAGGTCTCCTGCAGGCCCTTCAGGACTTTCGCCAGGTCCTCAACCTGGCCGTGCTTCACCATGAGGGGAAAGGCGTTGATTCCCCGGAACCTCCCCAGCACCACGCAGTCCCGCTCCGCCAGCGCGTGCATCGCCATTACCCGGGCGGGATCGAGGTCCTTCCGCTCCCGCAGGCAGTTGACCATTCCCACGGCGCGGGTCATCCCGGAGAACTCCGCGCCGCCCTTCCCGCCGTGAATTCTGCTGATGATGAGGTCGGTGGCGCCCAGGAGCATCATCTCGTAGTCGGACCGGTTCTCTATCTTCATCTTGCCGGTCACGGCCAGGAGCCCGCCGGCGATCGAATCCTCCAGCACGTTCCTCACCGACTCTATGGCGAAGTTTTCCGGATGCCTGCCGATCTTCTCCATCATGCCGTGAAACCGGGCGCTGTCGGAATAGAGCACCTCGGCCAGGAAGAGGTCGGCGTCGTCGAACTTGTCGCGGGCGTTCAGCGACCGCAGCTCGCAGGCCGACTTGTAGAGCTCGTTGATGAAGTGGGGCAGGAAGCCCCGTTTCACGCGGATGAGTATCTCGGACAGCAGTTTCATGGCGTTCTCCCGTCATCGCGCGGCGTGGAGGTCATTTCCCCGGGCTCTCCACCTTCCGCGTCCGTATCCTGAAATCGAGAAAGGCCTCGCAGCGCTCGTCGTCGCAGCGCAGGTGGACGATATCACCCTCCCGCGGCAGGCCGGGCTCCGCCTCGATCCTCCCCGCCGCGACGAGCATCGCCGCCCGCTCGCGCCCCTTCTTGAGGAATTCGCCCCCCAGTGCGGCGCGCGCCTCTTCCCCGTCGTATCCCTGCGGGTTCCCCATGCGCATATGGACGCGCAGCACGCCGTCCTTCACGCCCTCGTAGCGGTCGCGCACGCCGAACTTTTTTCCGCAGGAGAAAAGCGCGAGCACCACGAGCGCCGCCGCTGCCGCCTTCATGACTTCACCTTCAGCCTGGCGACGGCCTCGTCCACGGTGAGCCCTTCGACGCGGATGAGCTTCTTCCTGCCGCGGCTCCCGCGGTCGATGGCCAGCCGCGATTTGGGGATGCCCATGCCCTTCGCGAGGAGGCCCAGGCATTCCTCGTTGGCCTTCCCGTCCACCGGCGGCGAGTTCAGGTACACCTTCACGCGCCCGCCCGCGTCCACGGTGACCGCGCTGCGCGACGACTTGGGCGACACGGTTATTTCAAGCAGGCTTTCCCCCACGGCGGCGTCCTCCGCGCAGAACGTACCCAGAGCGCGCAAAATATACAACAACATTTTGAAACGGAGGGGGCGATACCGGCCTCCGGCACTGAAAAAATACTATTGATTTAAAACACCGGTCGTATACTGTTGACGTGCCGGTCCGCCGGCGGAACAATAGTCTCTCGCGCATCACTTTGCAACTTCAGGATGGCCCCCATGATTCCCGAACACGCACTGATAGAATCGCCGGAAGGAACGCGCGCGGAACTCAGGGTATGCGGCCTCTACCTGCTGGAGCGCGCCATCATCCTGCTTTCCCGCGCCGGCGTGAAACATATCCACCTGAAACTGAGCGACGCCGAGTCGCGGTTCTACCGCGACAGGGTGGCACGGCACGTCCGCGTCGACGCGGCGGTCACCGAGAACACGGCCCCGCCCCGGGGAGAGGCGGCCATCGTCCTGCCGTCGGACTTTTTCTTCCAGGCGCACCACCTGGCGAACCACGCGGAGCATTTCACGAAGAAGAAAGCGGCCTTCCTCCCCGCGGTCACCGGCGAGATGTTCCCGGTGAAGAGCGCCGCGGACGCCCGCCGCGCCGAGGAGCGCCTGGTGGCGTACATCCGCGACAACACGCCGGGCTTCATCGCGCGCAACATCAACAAGGCGATATCGCTCCCCATCAGCCGGGTGCTCTCGCGCACGAGGATCCACCCGAACTGGCTCACCGTGTTCAACATGATCGTGGGATTTTCCAGCGCCTTCCTGATAGCGCGGAACAGCTACTGGTTCATCGTCCTGGGCGGGCTCTTCTTCCAGCTGGCGTCGGTCTTCGACGGAGTGGACGGCGAGGTGGCGAAGATGACGCTGAAGGTCTCGAAGCTCGGCGGCTGGCTCGACACCGTGAGCGACAACGGCACCCTGCTCCTCTTCCTCTCGGCGTCCTCGTATCTCTACTTCATCAACAGCGAAAGCGCCCTGGTGCCGGCGATTTTTATCGCCCTCCTCTTCCTCGGCCTGGGGATCATGATAGGCTCCATGGTCTCCTTTCTCCGGAAGCACACCGACTCCGGTTCCCTGGTGACGTACGACAAGGAGTTCCTCCAGAAGCTCCCGGACAGCGATCCCCTGGTGCGGTTCATCCACAGGCTGAAGTACTACACGAAGAAGGAGTTCTTCTCCCTGGCGTTCTTCGCCATCTGCCTCACGGGGAAGATCCACCTGCTGGTGCCCATCATTTCGGTGATACTCGCGGTGGCGGCGGTCCTTCTCGTCACGGTGAACGCGCGCTACAGGGACTTCACCATGGGGCACCCGAAGCGGGGGTG
>JAGODF010000130.1 GCA_017998375.1 Spirochaetota bacterium | reverse complement strand
TGAAGATCCTGCCGCCGGCCGCCCTGCTGGAAATCATCGGCTACGTGCAGAAAAAGAACCCGCGCATCACCAGGAGAGGCGTCTACGCGAACACCAAGGCATTATTAAAGAAGACACCGGAGGAATTGCGGGAACTCCGCGATGCGGGGCTGGGCATCGCCTACCAGGGGATAGAGAGCGGAAACCGCGAAGTGCTCCGCCGCATCAAGAAGGGCGCGTTTCCCCACAAGCAGCGCGAGACGGCGGAGAAGATCATGGCGGCGGGGATACTCCTCTCGCAGACGGTGCTCCTGGGCATCGGCGGGACGGAGCTCAGCCGTGAGCACGCCATCGACACGGGGCGGCACCTGGGCGATATGTCCCCGGACTACGCCTCGGCCCTGACGGTGATGCTGCTCCCCAACACGGAGCTCTATCAGGACTTCCGCGCCGGCACGTTCCAACTGCCGGACAAGTTCGGCCTGCTGGAGGAGCTCCGCCTCATGATCGGGGAGATGGAGGTGAAGCGCCCGTGTTTCTTCACGTCCAACCACGCGTCGAACTACCTGCCCATCCGCGCGCACTTCCCCGAGGACCGCGACGCGGTGCTGAAGGCGCTCGACCAGATCATCAGCCGTAAGGACGACAATCACCTGCGCCCGGAGCACATGCGGGCGCTGTAAACGGAGAGAAAGTGATGGCGATATCGAACATCGAGGACGCAGTGCGATTCATAGGCCAGGAGCTCCGGGACAATCCCGGCGCCAGCGTGGTCAAGCTCATTGAGGAAGCAAGCCAGAAGTACGACCTGAACCCGATGCAGCAGGAGTTCCTGACGAACAAGTACATTCTCAATAAATAGCGTGCTATCATCCTCAACGAGGAGGGGAGGCATCCTTCGACTCCGCTCAGGATGACTTATATCCTTGAAAGATCACCGGGAGCAACCGATGAAAGAGTGCAAGCGCAGGGGATACTGCTGCCAGGACGTGAGGCTTGCCGAGGACCCCGATCTTCTCAAGTCCGCCTACGAGAAGTGGAAGAGCCTTTCCACCGTGGACCCGAAATTTTCGGAGATTTACCTCATCTATCCCATGCTCACCTTCCTCTTCGAGCGCCCCGAGGAGGACCTGCCGTACCATTACCGCTGCAAGCATTTCAGCCATGACGCCGACGGCGTTCCGGCCTGTTCCATATATGCAATCCGTCCGCGCATGTGCCGGGACTTTCCCTATTACGAAGACGTGGAACACCTCGACCGCAGCGGCCCCTTGAGCCCCTACGAAGGCTGCGGTTACAACGACCCGGATTGAATAATCGATGCCCTTCAGAAACCTGAAAATATCGTTCCTGCTCCTCTCCGGGGTCCTCTTCTTCGGCTCGGCCGCATATCATTTCATCGAGGGGATGACCTACTTCGAGGGGCTCTACATGACCGTCATCACCATCAGCACCGTGGGCTTCGGCGAGGTGCGCCCCCTCTCGCACCTGGGACGGCTCGTCACCATGCTGATCATCAGCACCGGCATCATGCTGGGCGCCTACACCATAGGCACGCTGCTGCGCATGTTCATCGAGGGGGAAATCAGCAGGACCTTCGGGAGGAGAAAATTGGAAAAGCAGATATCGGCCCTCAAAGATCACTACATCATCTGCGGCTTCGGCAGAATCGGCAAGCTCATCGCCCGGGAACTGGCGGACAACGGCATAGCGTTCGTGGTGATAGAGAACGACCTCGCGTCGATAGACCAGCTCCAGAAGGAACGCCACCTCTTCCTGGCGCTGGACGCGACCATGGAGGAATCGCTCACCGCGGCGGGCATCATGCGGGCGAAAGGCATCGTGACGGCGCTGCGCTCCGACGCGGACAACGTCTTCATCACGCTGACGGCGCGGGGACTCCGCCCGGACATCTACATCCTCTCGCGCGCATCCGAGGAGTCGTCGGTGATGAAGCTCAAGCGCGCCGGCGCCACCCGGGTGGACCTGCCCTACACCATCGGCGGCAAGCGGATGGCGCAGGCGCTGGTGCGCCCCGCGGTGGGCGATTTTATCGACCTCGCGATCATGGACATGGACAAGGAGATGGGCCTGGGCATGGAGCAGGTGCCGGTATCGGCGGGCTCCGGCCTCGTGGGGAAGAACCTGGTGGAGAGCAACATCAGGAAGGACTACGGGGTGATAATAGTGGCGATAAAGAAGCACACGGGCAGAATGAATTTCAACCCGGCGCCGGCCGAACGGCTCGAGGCGCACGACATGCTGGTGGTGATGGGAAAGAAGGACGACCTGCTGCGCATGCACAGGGCGTTCTCGGTCTGATGCGATACGCTGCCACCGGCATGTCCCACGCGAAGAAAGCGCGGATTCGAATCCGCGCTTTCTTTTTTCAGGATGATATGTACCCGGTTACAGCAGTTCGTTATCAATCCGGATAAGCTCCGCCGGCGGCTCCATACCCACACGGGGATCGTGTCCCGGGATCGGCGCGGGCTTCGGGGGCGTCTTCCCGGCCCCGGTGACCGGCGGGAGCGACAGGCCGATCGCCTTCAGCGACGCCTGAAGTTCCAGCTGGCCGCGGCGCGCGAAATCGACCGACTGCGCGAGGACCCGCGCCGCCTCCTGCGGGCTGTGGAAACCGGTGCTGTTCTCGCTGTAGATGAAGTCCCACCGGAGGCTCGCCCGGCGGTGCATGTCGCGCGCCTTCGAGAGGGGCGCCGCCAGGACCTTCTCCTGTTCCTCCGGAGCCGCCGCGGCGTTCACGCTGAACTTCGCCAGGATGAGCGATTTCGCCAACCCGATATCCTCGATGAGCGCAAGGATGGCGCCCTCCGCGAGGCGGAGGCTCAGGCTCGTGGACTTCTGCGTGAACAGGACGCGGTCACGCAGCTGCTTTTCGGTGAGGGGGTGACAGGTCATGCAGGAGCCGTTGATGTTGAACAGCGGCGACTGTATCTTGTGGCTGGTCACCTTGTACGCGCCCTCGCGCATGTACGTCATGTGGCAGTCGGCGCAGGCGACGCCGGAGCGCGCATGCACGCCGCTGGAGAAAAGCTCGGTCTCCGGGTGCTGCATCTTGATCATCGGCGCTCCGGTGACCTTGTGCGTCCAGTCCGCCTTGAAGGCGTTCTCGCCCTGCGCGATTTTATTGTACAGACCTTCTATCATCTCGATCCTGAGCGGAGCATCCTTCGGCCAGAGCGCCCAGGGGAAGGTGAGCTCACTGGTTCCCGTCTTGAAATAGTACTCCACGTGACACTGCTGGCAGACGTGGGAACGCATCTCACGCCGTGACGCACTGATGCCGTGCTCGGGATCGGCTTTATAGCCGCGCTTCAGCATGGCGTTGATGTAAGCCGGGCGCGTGACGCGGAGCGACATGTCCTTCGGGGAATGGCAATCGGCGCAGGTGCCGCCGAGCCTCGCCCGAAAGTCACCGTCGCCGTGCGTTTTCCGGAGCTTCTCGGCGAGCTCCACATATGGGGTCTTATTGAACTGGAGCCATCCCAGCTCGCGTATGAGCTTGGGCGTCCAGCCGCTGTGGCAGTTCATGCAGGCGCCGGGCTGGCCCTTGAATTTGGGGAAGCCGTGCGCGTTCAGCCAGGACTTGTTGTTGCGCTTCGTTTCGACCTGGTCTATCTGCGAATAGTAATGGCTCCGCTCCTCGTTGAAGTCGGCGGAAAAGGGATAACCCGCCCAGAGCGAGGTCAGCTGGGGATGCCTGATAAGTTTGCTGTACGCGAGACTGCCGCCGAAGGGCGTGGGCTCATCGGCATCCTTCATTTCGAGATAGGTGCGGTACTGGCTGGGAAAGTTCTTGCCCCAGAGCTCCGGGTTCACGTCGTCATCGGTCACCTGGAGGTACATGAGCGGGTAGTAGCGTCCCTCCACCTGCTTCCCGTGGATGTCCACCAGAAGCGCGGCGAGTCCACCCGCGATAAAGGCCGCGACGATGAAGGCAACGGCGAGATACGGCCTCTCCCTGACATAATTGATCGCGGCGTCGAGATATTTTCGGATCATGGCAACCCCCGTTATTTTCAGTGTCTGTGCCCCGCTTCCACATGGCACGTGACGCATTGCAGGGGCTCATCGCCCCCGTCCGCGCCTCCGATGGCATGCGTGGCCATGCCGGCATGGCACCTCATGCAGTTCTCCTGCACCACCGCCTTCGAGCGGCTGACCGCCTGGATGGCGACGGGCACATCGAGAAACGTGAAGGCGAAGCTGTGGCTGAAGCCGTTCATCGCCTTCACTAAATATTTTCCGAAAAATCCGTGCGGCACGTGGCAGTCGTTGCAGGCGGCGACGTGCTGATGCCCCCCCTTGGTCCAGTCCTCGTACACCGTGTTCATGGCATGACAGTTTCTGCAGGCATCGGGATTGTCGCTCAGGTAGGATATTCCTTTCGCGTATATGAACGTGTAGACGCCGAGGCCGAAGGAGGCGCCGAGGACGATGGTGAGCACCAGGATGTGGAGGTCTTTGATGGGGCGCATAGGATCGCTGTTACACTATGCCAGGAATGATATATACCGGATCAATAATATCAACAATTTTTCCCTAGCACTGCCTCTATCGGGATTATTTTTTTATCTTCCTCTGGTACTAATCGTACTATACCGGAAGGATTATCATAACTACCGGGGGGATTGATGAAAATCGCGACGACTCTATCCATGAGAAAAGATGTCTGTAAGAAACTCGACAATGCGGTCATGTTATCGGGGCGGGCCCGCTCGGAGCTCATTGTTGCCCTGATGAGAAGGGCCATGCGTGATTTCGGCAGGCTGGTGTCCCACTGCAAAAGCGTTCAGTACCAGGACAGGGCGCCGAAAGACGCATGGAGAATGCTTCATGTCAGGATTTTCGCGAGGGAGTATGAGTATTTTCTGGATTCGAGGAAGTTTTTCAAGAGGTCGGTTTCTCTTCTCGTGGCGTATGCCATTGACAATTACCTGGATGAAGTGCTTTATGGGGTTTCGGATAGCGATAACTATCAGTTCCTTCAGTATGCCATAATCCCCAAAAGGGTTGATACGGCTATCTGCTGGCAAATCTACTGGGGAATACCCCGAAAAAAAACCCGCCTCCGCCTCTGATCGACAAAACTCGCCCCGGCCCGGTGAAAATATCATTGACGGGACCCGTCCCGGCGTATATCTATTTCCGTGCCACGGGAAACATGCATCCCGACGGCTGGAAAATGCCGTACATCCGGAGGAACGCCATCATACGCCGACAGATCAACCTGGCGAAGATCAGCCTTATCAACCGAAAGATCACCTCGCCCATGAAGCTTCCCGATCTCCTGACGGTGATACTCGACATCGCCAAGGAACTGGTGAACGCCGAGGGCGCCTCGCTTCTCCTGGCCGACGAGGAGACGGACGATCTCATCTTCAACATCGTCCAGGGAGGCCGCGGCGAGATTAAAGGCGACAGGCTCCCCAAGGGTATGGGCATCGCGGGTTCCGTCGCGCGGACAGGGAAAGCAATCATCGCAAACGACGCGCAGAAGGACACCAGGTTCTTCAAGGACATCGACAGCAAGTACAATTTCCACACCCGCAACATCATCGCGGTCCCCATGAAGGTGATGGACCGGCTCGTGGGAGTCCTCGAAGCGATCAACTCCCTGGAGCGAGACGTCTTCGACGAATGGGACGAGAAGCTCCTGAACTACCTGGCCGAGCTCGCCGCCATCGCCATAACCAACCGCAAGCTCTATTACGAACTCACCAGCCGCATCGACATGCTCACGTCTCTTTACGAGATTTCCCAGTCCATATCGTCGTCCAATATGGGCGAGGACCTCTTCGACACCATCATCAACTCCATCGCCACCTCCCTCGGCGCGGAGCGCGCCTCCATCGTCCTCTTCGACGACGACCGGCAGGAACTGGTGCTCAAGGCAGCCATCGGCCTGCCCGAGGGCATCTCGCCGGACACCGGTATCGACATCATGAAAACCATCTCCGGCCACGTCTTCCAGAACGGCGATCCGCTTATCGTATCCGACATCTCCAAGGAGCTCTCCCTGCCCTTCGCTACGGGCGACCGCGCGTACCGCACCAGGTCCTTCATATCGGTGCCGGTCCGCCACAAGAACCGGGCCATCGGGGTTATAAACCTCGCAGACAAGAAGAGCGCCCAGTCCTTCGATGCCTTCGACCTGCGCGTCCTCTCCACGGTGGGAAACCACATCGCGGAGATATACCAGAACATCCAGTTCCAGAAACGGATGATGGAACAGCGACGCCTGGAGCACGAGATAGACATCGCCTCGGAGATACAGTCGAAGATCCTCCCTGCCGTTCCCGAAAGGTTCCGGGACCACCGGCTCGCGGCGATGAACCGCCCGGCGAAGGAGATCGGCGGAGACTTCTACGATTTTTTCCGGTTCGACGACAACAAGTACGGCATCGTAGTGGCGGACGTCTCCGGCAAGGGGATCCCGGCGGCGCTTTTCATGGGCATGGCGCGGAACATCATCCGCGCGGAGTCGCGGGTGAGCAACCTGCCCGGCGCTATCCTCACCAGCTCCAACCGATACATCTGCCAGGACTCGGAGCACGGCATGTTCGTCACCGTGATCTGCCTCCTGGTCGACGCGCACAACAGCATCGTCACCTTCGGGAGCGCCGGGCACAACGACCAGCTCCTCGTGCGTAAAAGCGGCGAGGTGACGCGCCTCAACGCCGCCGGCAAGGCACTGGGCATCCTCCCGGACACTGCCTTCGAGGAGAGGGTGATGATGTTCTCGCCCGGCGACGTGCTCCTCCTGTTCACCGACGGCCTCCTGGAGTACCTGGGCAACACGGATATCGACCGCGGCGAAGAGGAGCTCGTCGATATCGTCCGGCGGAACCTGGAACGCGAGCCGCGCGACATTGTCACGGAGATAGAGAAACGGCTTGACGATGCCAGCCTTGACGACGAGTTTGTCGACGACATCACCGTCTTCGCGGTGAAATTCTAAAACCGCCGGGTACGCCGCGTTGAAAACAAGCAAGATCATCTTCCTCTCCGTGGGCGTCCTGATCCTCGCCGTCCTCTTCAAGGCCTTCGGCCAGGAGACCATCGACTACATCGCCAGGCTGGGATGGGAGTTCTGGGCCTGGAAGTTCTGGATTATCGTCCTCATCTTCCTGGCGAACCATATCATCCTCACCTATGGCTGGCGCGTGCTCGTCAACCAGCCCGTATCCGCGGGGCAGTTCGTGAAGATGGTGCTCGCGCGCATCGCCGGCGATTCCACCGCCGCGATCAACACCCTCGGGGCCATGGCGGGGGAGCCATTGAAAGCGCTCTACGTGCGGGACTTCATCCCCTTCAGAATGGGCCTGGCGTCGGTAGTTCTTGACAGGACCATCCACACCATCTCCAATGTCCTCCTGGTGCTGACGGGGATCTTCATCGGATTTTTCGTCCTGGACATCCCGGCCTACGTCACGGCGCTCACGTTCCTGCTCTTCGCCGCGATGCTCGCCGCCATGGTGGCGGTGCTCTTCAAGCAGCGCGAGGGCTTCGTGGAGTTCATCATCCGGAGGATGCCGGGCGCCCTCACGCGCAGGTTCATGAACGACAGCCGGTGGGAGAAGGTGCGCGCGCTGGACGGGGAGATAGGCTACATCTTCTCCAGCAGGGACAACCTTCGGCATTTCTACCTGTCCCTGGCGATACACTACGTGCCGGTGCTCATATCGGGCTTCCTGGAGGTGTACCTGATCATCACCTTCGCGGGAGTTCACATCACCATGACGCACGCGCTCTTCGTCTATATTTTTGGATTATTTCTCACGAGCGCTATCTTTTTCATGCCGGCGAATCTCGGGACCAGCGAGGGCTCTTTTTCCCTCGCGCTGAAACTTCTGGGCTACGATCCGGCGCTGGGGCTCTCGGTGGGAATCATTCGAAGGCTCCGCTCATTCGTCTGGTCCGGCGTGGGGATGCTCATCCTCCTCTACGCGGGCCTGTTAAAAAAAGAGGTGTCACATGGAGAAGAAACGGATATTCAAGACCCCGAAAGCAGGTAAGGTCGCCAGGGCGTCGGCGGTCTACCTCTGGAAATACATCAGGCGGAAGCCCCTGGTCTTCAACCTGAACCTGAACGTCACCAACCTGTGCAACCAGAACTGCCCCATGTGCAACGCGGTCATCGTGGGACAGGGAGCGGGCGTCACGGTCAGCTTCGAGCAGGTGAAGGAGTACCTGGACAGGCTCGCGCCGCACAAAATAGCGTCGCTCACCATCTCCGGCGGGGAGCCCTCGCTGGTGAAGGACATGCCGCAGATCTTCGACTATGTGGCCGACAAGTTTCCATTCGGCGTCAACTGCAACTCGAACCTCTACGCGCAGGAGAACGTCATCCGGAAGTTCGCCGAGGCGGCGCTCCGCAACAACATCCGCATCGGAACCTCCTTCGACGGCTTCGGCGAGGTGGCCGATAAACTCCGCGGCGCGGCCAACGTCGCCGAGCGCGTCGAGAAGAGCATCGCCATGATCACGGAGATGCGGAGGGAGATGAACTCGTCCTCCACGCTGAACATGCACACCGTCATCTCCGACCAGAATATCGACCAGGTGCCGGACATCCTCGCGGTATCCGGGAAGTACGGCTGGACCCAGACCCTGGCGCCGGTGAACAATTTCTACTACCAGGACTCGAGCGACCCGCGCACGCCGGTCCTCCATTACAGCGAAAAGCTCGAGAAACTGGTGGCCCTCGCCGCGACGAAGCCCCACGTCGCGGTATCCAAAGCATTTCTCCTGGGCATTCCGAAATACGTGAAGGGCGGCGCTGACAAGTACTGCCCCTACCTCACGGGCATCTTCAAGGTCTTCAAGGTGTTCATGGATCCCAACGGCGACCTCTCGCTCTGCAGCAGGACGCCGCTGGGCAACATCATGGAACAGACGCTGGAGGAGATGCTGAAAAGCGAGCGCTACGAGAAGGACATCAAGTCATACCGCGGGTGCCCGGGCTGCTGGATGGCCTGTTTCATCGAGGTGCTCCTGGCCACGCCGAAATTCTACCAGAGGATGATCGTCAACGTCAGGGGATGATCACTTCATGTACTCGTTCTTGAAGTAGGTGTCCACCACGAACAGATCCCCCGCGCGCGCCAGTATGAGCGGCGACGCGTTGGCGATGTCCACCACCTGCCTTGCGTCGCCCGCGCCCAGGAGCGCCGAGGCGAGCTTCCCCAGAAACGGCTGGTGCCCCACCACCATGATGGACTTTTTCGAGGCGGTGATTTCCGACAGCATCGCGGCGATGTCGTCGTTGGGCCCCATGCGCTCCCGGAGTTCCATGCGCACGCCGCCCAGGGCGAAACAGATGACCTCCGCCGTTTCAATGGAACGCTTCTTGTCGCTGTGAAGGATGATGTCCGGATAAAAGGGAATCTTTTTGAGGAAGTCGGCTGCCCGCTTCGCCTGCGCCGCGCCTTTCTCCGACAGCGGGCGCTCCGCGTCCGCCTCTTTCGGCACGGCGTCAGCATGTTGCACGAGGAATATTTTCATGGCACGGTCGTCGTCGCGAAAGCGCGGATATATATCCGCGCTTTCGCGCAGGCATCACTGCGGCATTACGCTTTCCTTATTGTATCCCTTGATCCTGTCCACACTCTCGCGGTGCTTCTTGACAATCTCGTCGTAGGCCTTGCGGTACGCCTCCTTCACCGCCTGGAGCGCCTCGTAGTTGCGTTGCTGCTGCTCGGCGACCTTGTTGCACTCCTGCTTCACCTGGTTGAACTTCTGGTAGAGGCCGGCTTTCTCCTGCCCTATCCCGCTGATGATGCCGTCAAGGGAGAGGCTTGCGTTCCTGTTCAGGTACATCCCGTCCTGCATGTTCTCGTCCAGGCCGTTGATATCCGAGTTCGCCTTCTCCATGCTGTCCTTGCCGCGCATGGAGTTCCGCGCCAGGTTCCTGTCGTATTCGCTGATCTTCTTCGATGCCTGGTTCGAGTCGTCGCCCATCTTGTCGAAGTACCTGTCGTAGCGGTCGCCCGTGGCTTCCGGGTCCTTCTCGAACTCGCCGTCCTTCTGCTCCATCCAGTTCTCGATCGCGCGGGCCTTCCTGTCCGACTTCGGCCGTGCGGCTATTCCCATGTCGGAGTTCTCGTTCTCGTTGATGTCGACTTTTCCGTAGGGGTTCCGTATCTGGAGCTTCCCCTCCTCCAGCTGGACGCGCGAATCGCCGGAATCGCTCGCCGCGATGGTGAACTCCGTCCCCCTGATGGCGCAGACCGCCGTGGGAGTGTACACCTTGTTGCCGCTGCCACCCTTCTGCATCTTCGCGAACTTCCCGTGTACCACGCCGGAGATGAGCGACACATAGTTGGAGCCGGGAACCGACTCGTTGCCCACGGCAATTTTGCTGTTGGCGCGGATTTCCACGTTGCTGCCGTCCTTGTATTTTAGCGTGCAGAGGGAGTTCCTGCCCGTGGCGATGATGTCACCGGGGGTAAGGGAGGACTTCATCGTCAGCGGAACGCTCTTCCCGCTCCTCGTCAGGTTGACATCGCCCACCAGGAAACTCACTTCCATGGAATACCCG
>JAGODF010000129.1 GCA_017998375.1 Spirochaetota bacterium | reverse complement strand
GCTCTATCATGAGAACGCTTTTCCCGGAGAGCGCGTCCATGGCAGCGGGATCGCCGGCGGGGAGTTGCATATTCACGGGAGAGAAACCGGCGGACCGCGCCGCGTCCCCGTATCGTCCGTTATCGCCCGTGGCGAGATATATCGTGGTCATCCCCGTGCCCTGCTTTCCGACCTGCTGGTATTGGCCGTAGTATAATAATCAATGGATACTGCGTACGATCATCCCTCCGGGGGAAGCTGACAAGAACAATTATTTTGTTAAACGGCAAAATGAGTGATAATATTGTTGCATTATCATAAAAAACGTGATGCACTCGTACCTCTGCGCCGGCACATGGCGGTAAGCTCTATGGATTACTTGATCAGCAGGCTGAATATCTACATGGTCCCGCCGTTCCTGTCCCTGGTGGCCGGAACGACCATCGCCGTCATTGCCGTGGCGAAGGGGAAGATGGAGAAGGAGAACATCCTCTTTTCCCTGGTGTGCGTCTGGTACACGCTCCTGGCGCCGGCTTTCCTGATGCACCACCTGGTGGAGAGCCCGGAGCTCATCCTTCGCATCGAGCGCTGCATCCACCTCGTCTACGTGTTCATCCCGTTCGTCAACCTGGTCTTCTTCCATCAAATCCTCGGCATCAGGCGGCGCTGGATGGAGATAGCCGCCTTCGCGCTGAGCGCGGTGATATCCGTGTCCACGCAGACAGAGCATTACTTCAACGGGCTCTACAAGTTCAGCTGGGGATACATCGCGAAGGGGAGCGTTTTTTTCGAGATATTCGGGGCGTACGTGTTCATGGCGATTACCTACTGCGTCGTTCTCATCTTTCTCAGGATGAGGGTCGAAAAGAACCAGGTGACGATGCTGAAGATACGGTATATCTTCCTGTCCCTCATGCTCGTGGCCATGCTCAATGTTCTCAACATCCCCGCCATCAACGGCATCGACTTCTACCCGTACGGCAACTTCATGTTCATACCGCTGGGGATCATGGCCTACGGGGTGCTCCGCTACAAGATCCTGGACATCCAGAGCATCATACACATCACCGCCATCTGGGCCGCGATATCGTCGCTCATCATCATACCGAACGTGGTCCTCTTCGCCGTAGCGAAGCCGTTCGTCGAGGAGATGGACTGGAAGGCGCAGTTCGCCCTGCTGGCGGTCTGGTTCTATCTCAACTATCTCTATATCCGCAGGATACAACCGCTCATCAACCAGCTGTTCAACAAGCGCAGGTACGATCTCCGGAAAACGGAGAACCACTTCATCAACGAGATCTCGCTCCTGAAATCGCTCAAGGCACTGCGCGACGAGTTCACGGAGATAGTGCGGAAGACCCTGAACATGAAGTCGGCGGCGCTGTATCTCCGGATGGGCGACTCCCTCCGCTTCGAGGACGGTTTCAGCATCGCGATGGAACTGGACCCGGACATACCGGAGTGGTTCATGGGCGCGAACCACCTCGCCGAAAAGCACATGGTATCCACCAACCCGTACTACCGGTACGTGAAGGACCTGCTGCTCGCGCTCTTCGAGGAGTGCCAGTGCAGCTATATAGTGCCGCTGGCGCAGAACAACGCGCTGATGGGGCTCCTGTTCCTGGGCGAGAAATCGAACCTCAAGCAGCTCAATCCCGACGAGGTCGCCTTTATCAACAGCGTGCGCTCCGCCGCCTCCATCGCCCTGTCCAATTCGATCATGTACCAGGACCTGTCAAACATGAAGGACAACCTGGAGCAGCTGGTCCTGGAAAGGACCCGCGAGCTCCAGAAGAAGAACGAGCAGATGCTGTTCGAACTCAAGGTGGCGAAGAACGTGCAGGAGACCATCCTGCCGACGAACCTCCCGTACAACGACAATATCAAGATAGCCTCGCGCATCATCCCGCTGATGGAGGTGAGCGGCGATTTCTACGACGTGATCCGGATAGGGGACGACCGCATCGCCCTGGCGATGGTGGACGTCTCCGGCCACGGCGTGCCCTCGGCGCTCCTCACCTCGATGATCAAGACCGAGATAGACAGCCAGCTGAAGGGCGAAACCGCCACCGCCGCGGTCTGCGAGAACATCAACAACAACCTCAAGGCAACCCTGAGCGAGACGGGATTCTACTGCACCATGGTGCTCTGCGTCATCGACCTGTCGAAGATGGAGATGGAGTACTCCAACTGCGGGCACACCAATCCCGTGCTCATCCGGGCCGACGGCGGCGTCGAGATGCTCTCCACGGACGGGTTCTTCATCGGCACGCCGCTGGATGCGACGTTCGAGGGAAAGAAGGTGGCGCTGGGGAAGAACGACCGGCTCTATTTCTACACCGACGGCCTCACGGAGGCGCGTAACAGCGACGGGCTCTTCTTCGACGACGAGCGTTTCATCGAGGCGCTGAAGGAAACGAAAGAACTTCCGGTGGAAAAACAGCTCAACGAAATACTGGGCCGGATAGAGGAGTTCCAGAAGGGGACCGAAACGAAGAACCGGGACGATATCACCCTGATGATCGTCGAGATAGGCGAATCGATGTCGATAGCCCGCAGGATCAAGGACGCTTTCAGGTTCTACAAGAGCAAGGATTTCCGCAAGTCCGTGGAGATTCTCCACAGGATAGACGACAGCTCCCTGAGCGAGATGCAGCTGTACCTCCTGGGGCGCCTCTATTCCGGTATCAACGACACCGACAAGGCGCTGTACTATCTCAACCGGGCCCTGGAGAACTCACCCTCGAACAGAGAGTTTCTGTACTGCAAGGGCAAGGTGCTCTTCCGTACCGGCAGGCTGGATGACGCGGCGGCGGTGTTCGAAACCCTGGCGCACCTCGATGGGGACTACAAGCGGACGCGGCTCTTCATCGAGAAAATCGGGAAAATGACAGGGCGGGATGGAAACCGGTGATAGCGCGCCGTGTGTAAATTTTTTTGCCGTTTCGCCCGTATTTTATTGACAGTGGGGCGGTGGTGTTGTTCCATCACGGAAATGGCCGGTAATGTTCAGGATTCAATAAATGATGAGATTTAATTCATTGGCGGCGGCGCTCCTCTGCGCGCTGCTGGCGGGATGTTCGCTCTGCGGCGGCGGCGATGGAGGGCTCTTCGGCGGCATCGAGGAATCGCCCCTCCGCGACGAGAGCCTCACCGGCACGGCCTGGCAGATACAGACCAATTTCCGAAAAATCTACGACCTCTACCGCGACCGCGTGGTCTCCATCAGCACCGAGAGCGTGGTCCCCGGGAGAAGCAATCCCTTCTTCGACGATCCGTACTCATCGCAGCAGCGCCGCACCGGCCTGGGCACGGGATTCATCCTTTCCGAGGACGGGTATATCTGCACCAACCATCACGTCGTGGGGAACGCGGAAAAGATCATCGTCAAGGTGAACGAGCGCGCCTACGTGGCCAGCATGGTGGGCACCGACGAGCGGACCGATATCGCCCTGCTTAAAATAGAACCGAAGGAAGCGCTCAAGGCGGTCTTCCTGGGCAACTCGGACGACGTCAAGGTGGGGGACTGGGCCGTCGCCATAGGGAATCCCTTCGGCCTGGACAAGACCTTCACCGTGGGCGTCATCAGCGCCACGGCGCGCCGCGACGTGGACTTCATGGGGAGCCACCAGTCTCACATCCAGACCGACGCGTCCATCAATCCGGGGAACTCCGGGGGGCCGCTCATCAACATCAAGGGCCAGGTCATCGGCATCAACAGGATGATATTTTCCAAGAGCGGGGGCTACATGGGCATAGGCTTCGCCATCCCCATCAATACCGCGAAGGCGGTCCTGGACCACCTGAAGCGCTACAAGAAGGTGAAGCGCGGGTTCATCGGCGTGCAGATAGTTCCCGTGGCGCCGGCGGTGGCCCAGAGGCTGGGGCGCAACAACGTGAACGGGGCGCTGGTCGTGGAGGTGATGCGCGGGAGCCCGGCGGAGAGGGGCGGCATCGCGCGGGGCGATATCGTGCTGAAGGTGAACGGCGCGGACATCGTCAACTACGGCGACCTGGTGGAGACGCTCGGAGAGGCCGCCATCGGCAGCACCCTGCGCGTCGAGGTCTGGCGGAACGGGCGCAGCCTGTCGCTCACGGTGCGCGTCGCCGAGAGGAAGTGAGAATCGGCTGATACCGGAGGTTCCGCGGCGGACCCGGAGTCCGGCGCGCGGTTCCCATACTGTATACGTGTTCGAGGAGAAGTATCAAGATGGAAAATTCGTGGAGAGGACTGATCTACATTCTCGGCATTATCACAGCCGCGTACCTGCTCATAAAGTACGTGCTGCCCCTGGTGCTCAAGGGTCTGGAAATACTCCTGTCGGCGGCGCTGTGGATAGGGATTGCCGTGCTCGTGGTCTACCTGGTCATGTACGCGGTGAAGATGCTGAACGAGCGGTAGCCGGGATTGCCGAAAGGCGCGTTGCGCAATGGAAGAAAAACTTTTAAAAATTGAAAAGATATCGCTCGCGGTGCTCCTGGTTATCTGCCTGGGCGGCGGGATTATCTTCGGCTACGTCACCGCGCAGATCAAGAACTTCTCCGGTATCGAGAACTTAAAAAAGTTCCAGCCCAGCGTGCCCACCAAGCTCTTCGACGTGAACGGCGAGCTCATCGCCGAGCTCTTCCTGGAAAAGAGGGACCTGGTGGCGTATGAGGAACTGCCCAAGGTGCTTATCAACGCCTTCATCGCCACGGAGGACCGCGACTTCTACAGCCATTTCGGCCTGGATCCCATGGCCATCTTACGGGCCTTCGTGAAGAACATCCTGGCGGGGAAGGTCTCTCAGGGCGGGTCCACCATCACCCAGCAGCTCGCCAAGAGGCTCTTCACCTCCGGCGAGCGCACCCTCTGGCGGAAGATCATGGAGGCGATACTGGCACTGCAGATCGAGAAGCGCTTCACCAAAGAGGAGATACTGGAGATGTACTTCAACCAGATCTTCCTGGGGCGCGGCTGCTACGGTATATCCGCGGCCTCACAGCTCTTCTTCAACAAGGAAGCGCGCCACCTCGGCGTGGTGGAAAGCGCCATCATCGCCGCCCTGCCGTCGGCGCCGGGACGCCACTCCCCGCTGATGAACACGCGGCGCGCCTGCGCGGTGAACCGCCACATTCTGGACCGCATGGTCAACGCCGGGTTCCTCGACAAGGGGCGCTCCGACCTGCTCTACAACGAGTTCTGGCCGCGATTCGTCGATTCGATCAAGACCGAGTATCCAACCAAGACGGTGTTCTCCAAAATAGAGAACAAGGCACCGTACTTCACCGATTACGTGCGCCAGGTGCTCATGGCGCGCTTCGGCAAGAACGCGGTCTACAACGAAGGCCTGAGCGTCTACACCACGCTGGACCTCAAGAAGCAGGAGATCGCCGAGAAGTACCTGGTGGAAGGCGTGAAGCAGCAGGACGAAATATCCACAAGGGCGAACCGCTACTACCTGAGCGCCGTGGACACCAGCCTCTTCGGGGCCTACGGCATGCTGCGCCAGGTCTTCAGCCTTCCCGGCGTCGTGGTGAGGAACGACCTCGAGACCATGGTGAAGAAGGCGGTGATAGACGAGGCGCTGGACACCGTCGACATGCTGACCCTGATGGTGGGCGACAGGCCCGTGAGCTACACGCTGGAGCGGTTCCGCGAGGCGGTCACCGGCATATCCACCACGCTCCAGGTGGAAGGAGCCATGATCGCGATGGAACCCGCGTCCGGCTACATCAGCGTGATGGTCGGCGGTTCGGAATTTTCCGTGAGCAACCAGTATAATCGCGCCCTCCAGGCGCGGCGGCAGCCCGGCTCCGCCTTCAAGCCTTTCGTGTACGGCACCGGCATCGAGTCGGGGATGATAACCGCCGCCACCGCGCTGCCCGACGTTCCCATCGTCGACGTCGACGCCTCGGGGGAAACCTGGTCGCCGGAGAACTACGAGGGCGAGTACTCAGGGATGGTGCAGATCCGCAAGGCCCTTGCGAAATCCATCAACATCATTTCTATACGGATCTACGACCTGGTGGGGCCCGACCGCATCGCGAACTACGCCGGCAGGATGCTGAAGGTGCCGGAGACGAGCTTCACGCCCACGCCGACGCTTGCCCTGGGCTCGACGGAAGTCACGCCCTTCGAGATGGCCACGGGGTACGCGGTCTACGCGAACCGGGGGCGCGACGTGATACCGTACGCCGTGCGCTACGTCATCGACCGCGACGGCAACGAGCTTGCAAACATCGAGGAAGAGGTGGGCAACGTCATAGCCGCGAAGGAGCGCGACGGCACGATACAGGTGATATCCGAGGAAGTCGCCTTTATCATGACCTCCCTCATGCAGGGAGTCATCGACCACGGGACGCCCCAGTGGGCCGTCCGCAGCGTCGCGCGCTTCACCAAGCCCTGCGCCGGAAAGACGGGCACCACCTCGAACTGGTCCGATACCTGGTTCTGCGGGTACACGCCGGACATAGTCGCCGTGGTATGGCTCGGCTACGACAGGCAGTTCATGTCGCTGGGGAAAAACCAGGCGGCGGCGAGCGTGGCGGCGCCCATCTGGGGCCATTTCATGCGCGAAATTTACAATGGGATGCCCGACCCGGTGTTCCCGAAGCCGCCCAAGGGAGTCTACTTCTCCGGCGGCGAGGTGTTCCTGAACGGGACGCATCCCACGGGGGCCGTGGGCGACCAGTACAAGATGAAGACGGTCCTGGAACGGTACATGGAGAAGCAGGGACTGACGACGCCGCAGTGATCCGCCTGGCGCGGGCATATCTTACACGGGAGATGATGATATCAGCGATGGCTACGAAAGGAAAATCAGGTTTCAAACTCGGCGACAAGGTGGTCTACCCGATGCACGGCGTGGGGCTGATAGACGCCATTGAGAAGAAAATCGTGCTCGGGAAAAAGAACGAGTTCTATATCATCAACATCATCAACAGCGGCATGAAGGTCATGATCCCCGTGGACAACGCGGAGAAGATCGGGCTCCGGGGCGTCATCGGGAAGAAGGAAGTGACGAAAGTGATGGCCCTTCTCAGGAAGACCGGCGTGGAGACCGAGGATGACTGGAAGCTCCGCTACCAGAACAATATCGACAAGGTGAAGAGCGGTTCCATCTACGAAGTGGCCGAGGTCGCGCGCGACCTGTACCGCCGCGGAAGGGAGAAGGAGCTGTCCATCATGGAGCGCAAGCTCTACGAGAGCGCCTACCAGCTCGTGATAAACGAAATCGCCCTGGCGAAAAGCATCGAGGTCGAGGAAGCCGGCAACCTCGTCTCAGAAGTCCTCTCGGCCAGCTGACGCGAACCACCGGCCGACGCGCCGGCCCTCACGCATTTCCCGCCGTACCCGGTGATTTTTCCCGCCGGTAATAAAATTGCTTGCATTTAAACCGTTTTCGATGTACACAAATGTGGGGGCACCAGGTGAACAACCGGGCCCTCGCAGCCATTATCAGGAGTTATACATTATGATATTAGTATTGAGAATCGCTTTCATCGCCGTCAACGCGGTCTTTTCATTTTTCCATTTCCTGAACTACTCGCTGCTCGCGGGCGTCGTCGCCTGCGTGGCCTCGATCGCGGTGTCGCTGGTAATCATCATCGCCATCGAGTACGTGTCCCACAGCTTCGCCACCAGGACGCTGGTCGCCGCCACGCTGGGGCTCATGGTGGGCCTCACCCTGGGGCACCTCGTGGTCCTCGGGATCTCGCGGCTTCCGCTGCCCGTGATGTCTTCACATGCGGGGCTTGTCAGCGCCCTGGTGTACTATATCGCCGGGTTCGGCATGATGATGTTCACCATCATCAAGGGCGAGGAGATCGCCGTCATCGACTGGATCGTGCCCAAGCCGGTCGACGAGGAGAACGACAAGAACGCCTCCTACAAGATCCTGGACACCAGCGTCATCATCGACGGCCGCATCGCCGACATCTGCGACACCGGCTTCATCGAGGGGATACTCGTGATACCGAACTTCGTGCTGAACGAGCTCCAGATGATCGCCGACTCCGCCGACTCCATCAAGCGGAACCGCGGGCGCCGCGGCCTGGATATCCTGAACAAGATGCAGAAGGATCACGCCATCGTCGTGAAGATCTCCGACGTCGACTTCCGGGAGATACCGGACGTGGACGCGAAGCTGGTGAAGCTCGCGAAGGTGATGAAGGCAAAGGTCATCACCAACGACTTCAACCTGAACAAGGTGGCGGAGTTCCACGGCGTCAAGGTTCTCAACATCAACCAGCTCTCCAACTCCCTGAAGCCCATCGTGCTTCCGGGCGAGGACATGCGGGTGCTCCTCCTGAAGGAGGGGAAGGACGCCAACCAGGCCATCGGCTACCTGGACGACGGAACCATGGTGGTGGTGGAGAACGGCAGGAAGCGCCTGGGCAACGAGGTGGATGTGACGGTCACTTCAGTGCTGCAGACAACGGCGGGGAGGATGATATTCGCCCGCCTGAAGGAAGACTGACGGCGCGCGGTGAAACGGGCCCTCGCGATCTACGGGAGCCCCCGCCGTGACGGCGTCACCTCCCGGCTCCACGACGCGTTCCTGTCGGGACTGGCCGGCGTTGAGGTGACGGCGCTCCGGGCATACGAGCTCGACATCCGTCCCTGCACCGACTGCGGGAGCTGCCGTGATGAGTTCGCCTGCGTGCACCGGGACGGGATGAGCGGGCTCTACGCCGCGCTCCGGGACTGCGATCTCCTGTCCATATCGTCACCGCTCTACTTTTCCTCGCCGCCGGCACCGCTGAAGGCGTTCATCGACCGCTGCCAGGTCTTCTGGGAGCTCGGCCTCCGCGAGCCGGGGGCCCTGCGGGGGAAGAGGGGATTCTTCATCGCGGCGGGGGCGGGCGACTACGCGGGGATGTTCGAGCCTTCAGTCACCGTTATCAGGCATTATTTCAACACCCTGGGGTGCGAGTTCCGCGAGGAGGACTTTCTTCTGGTGCGCGGCACCGACGGCGGTCTGCCCGATGGCTCGCTGGATAGGGCGCGGGCCCTTGGGAGAAAGTATTCCTTGTACCTGAATGGGGGAGGATGATGATATCGTTCCGCGGTTACGACGAGCTTATTGATAAAGTGCGCAGCCACGGGCAGGAGCATGTCTTCGCGCACTGGGACGCGCTTTCCGGCGACGAGAGGAAAGCCCTCCTCGACGACCTTGCCACAGTGGATTTCGAACACCTGGGAAACCTCTTCGACGTTGCGGGGAAGCCCGCCGCGGTGGAGGCCGGTTTCCAGCCTGCGCCCTTCATTTCCCTGCCCGGCACCGACGCGGAACGGCGGGAGTTCGGGAAGGCGCGGGAGGCGGGAGAGCAGCATATACGCCGTGGCAAAACCGCGGCCTTCGTGGTGGCCGGGGGCCAGGGCACGCGCCTTGGTTACGACGGCCCCAAGGGCATGTTCGCCATCGGTCCCGTGTCGGGAAAATCGCTCTTCCAGGTGCACGCGGAGAAAATCCTGAAATCATCGCGCAAGTACGGCGTGGCGATCCCCTGGCTGGTGATGACCTCCCGGGCGAACCACGCCGCCACCGTGGAGTTTCTCGCCAGGCACGGAAACTTCGGTATCGACGAGCGCGACCTTTTCGTCTTTTCACAGAACATGATCCCGTCCCTGGACCTCCGGGGAAAACTCATACTCGAGACGAAGAACAGCATCTTCAAGAATCCCGACGGGCACGGCGGGAGCCTCACCGCGCTCAGGACCTCGGGCGCCCTGGAGGAGCTGGCGCGGCGCGGCATCGAGACCATCTCGTACTTCCAGGTGGACAATCCGCTGGTGAAGATCATCGACCCGGTCTTCATCGGCTTCCACGAGCTTCGCGGCGCCGACGTATCCAGCAAGGGGCTCCCGAAGACCGGGCCCGGGGAAAAGATAGGCGTCTTCGCGCAATATGACGGCGGGCGACTGGGCGTGGTGGAGTATTCCGATCTCCCGGAGGAAAAAGCGCGGGAGACCGGCACCGACGGCAGGCTCCGCTTCCTCATGGGAAGCCCGGCCATCCACCTGTTCAGGCGGTCCTTCGTGGAGGAGATCACTTCGGGGGGGGCGATAGAGCTTCCCTTCCACGTGGCGCGGAAGAATATCGCGGCGTACGCGGCCGGCGGTTCGCGGGAGATCGAGGGCTTCAAATTCGAGAAGTTCGTCTTCGACGCCATCCCGCTGACCGCGAAGTCCATCGTTCTGGAGATGGAGCGCGAGGAGGAGTTCGCGCCGGTGAAAAATCCCTCCGGCGTCGATTCCGCGGAGTCGGCGCGGCGCATGATGAGCGACCAGGCCCTCCGCTGGCTGAAGGCGCGGGGCGTTCCGGTGCCGGACGCGGTGAAGACGGTGGAGATATCGCCCCTCGTGGCCGTTGAGAGCGACGACCTTGAAGGGATAACGATACCGGCGCGGGAAAAGGTCTACCTGGAATGAAGGGAGCCATGCGGAACGCGCGCGCGCATTCATGGAGGATGATACCGGCGGTGCTTTTAGCGCTGACGCTCGTAGTCGTGCACGCCGCGCCCCTCCGTTCCCAGGAGGCGCCGGCGCGCGGAAAGGTCCTGGTGCTGGGCTTCGCCTCGCAGTACATCAACGACGTGCAGGACATGCTCCTCCGTGAGGCGGTCATGCGGG
>JAGODF010000128.1 GCA_017998375.1 Spirochaetota bacterium | reverse complement strand
TTTCGGGATGTTCGTTGATGATGATCCCCTTGACGTACACGGTGTAGTAGGTCGCGCCGTCCTTCACCTCGGCCTTGAACACCGCCACGGGATTATACAGCCTTTCCGGGACCTTCGTGCATCCGGCCAGCGCCGCGACGCAGATAAACAGGGCAATTTTTTTCATTCGCAGGTTCCTTTGTTTTTTGGTCAGCCGCGGGACTCCCGGTGGGGGAACGGCAGCCGTTCTTATCTGGATGATGGAGCCGAAATAGTCAAGTAAAAATAGGCTCATTCCCCGGCCAGGACGCGGCGGAAGAGGCGCTCGTACTCGCCGGCGATACCCGGCGCGTAGTAGCGCTCGATGAGCTCCCTGTTTTTGGAACCGAACTTTTTGGCGAGTTTCCTGTCGGCGTGGACCCTGCGTATCGCCCCGGCCAGGGCGTCCGGGTCTCCCGGGGGGACGAGGAGACCGTTCACCCCGTCGCCGATGAGGTCCACCTGGCCGCCGTGGTTGGTCGCAACCACGGGCATGCCGAACTCCATAGCCTCCTGGACGACAATGCCCATCCCCTCGTGGAGGGACGAGAGCACGTAGAGGTCGCAGGCGCCGTAATATCTGAACTTCTCCTCGTCGCTGGAAATGTATCCGAGAAAGCGCACCCTGTCGTCAACGCCCAGGCTGGAGGCGAGCTCCTTCAGCGCGGGCAGCTCCGGCCCGTCGCCGAGGATGAGGAGGTGGATGTTTTTGTCGAGGGAGCGAAGCGCCCGGATGAGATGGTCGTAGCCCTTGCGCTTCACCACGCGTCCCGCCGAAAGCAGGTAGTATTTCTTCGGGTCGAGCTTCAGCGCCTTCCGCGACGTTGCCGGGTGCGCCGGCCGCTGGAAGGGGAGCGGTATCACCGTCACCGGCTTCGACGGCTTGATATACGTCTCGATGTTCTCCCTGGTGTTGCTGGACTGGCACGCGACCGCGCGAGCGAACCGGTTCTGCAGTTTTGCGCTCGCGCGGAGGAGCCGGCTTAAAAGCCCCGTGCCCGCAGGGGTCTTGTCCAGGCGGGTCGGGTCGTAGACGTCGGCGCCGTGGATGTAGAGCACGTTGGGGATGCGCGATATAAGCGAGAGCACCAGCCCGGTGGGGCCCGAGGGCGCGTAGAAATGCGTGTTGATAATGTCGTAGCGGTGTTTCAGGCAGAGCAGGAGCCCCTTCGGGATGCTGGTCATGGGGAAGGTGAACATGGAGAGGTTGCTCGCCGTGGCGAGGTCCTTCCTTCCCAGTACGGGTACGCGGAAGACCTTCACGCCCTCCTCGTCGGACTCGGCCGGCAGGCCCTTCGCGCCGCTGGTGAGGATGTGCACCGTGTGGCCCTTCTTCGCCAGGGCCTTCGACACGTTCTGCGTGCAGACGCCGCCTCCTCCGCCCAGCGGCGGGTGCTCGTAGTTTACGATGAGGATTTTCAGTGGGCGGGTTGTATCGGCGTCCATCGAGGGCTGTTCCTTCCGGGATAAATTATCACGCGTGATACATCTGCCCCGCTCCGGGGGAAAAGGTCAAGCGGAATGCGGAATTCAGTTCCGCTCGTACACGGTCTCGAGCAGTGGGGATTCGTACATGGAGGAGGGCGATATCACCGGCTCCCGCAGTGGAATTCTTTTCCCGTAGCGCCGCGCCATGAGCCTTTTCACGGTTGGATGGGAAAGGTCGAAATCACCGAGCTTTTCCAGCGCGCCCACCTCGATTCCCGCGGCGCCCTTGTACATTTTCCAGACCAGCTCAGTGCAGTAGATCCTCCGGTCGTTCCACTCGAAGAAGTAATCGTAGTTCTTCCCGAGCATCGACATACCGATCTTCCGCATTTTCTCCATCACTCCGGGGGTGATGATCCTGTCGCGCTCCCGCAGCCGCTTGATGACGTAGTGGCCGCCGACGCTCCTTGCGGCGAAAGACCCGAGGCTGCTTATCTTCACGGGCTGGACCGCCTCGAGGACGCGCAGTGTCCCCCCGTGGCGGACGAGTATCCCCACGTGCGTGTAGCGGGAGCCCGTGGCGTGCTTGATGGCCGTCGCCTGCTCGGACCTGGATTCATGGAAGATGATGTCCCCTTCCCGGAGCAGCGCCTCGTCGGGGAGGCCCGCCGCAGCGAGAAAGGATGCGGCAAGGAGGTGGATGATAGGGGAAGCGCCCATATTTTTTTGTGGCAATATTTCCGGAGATAGGTTACACTGGAAAGGCGGTATTTTGCAACTTTGCGGGAGGACACCCATGATCCGTGCTTTCATATGCGCCCTGACAGTCGCCGCCGCGATGAGCGCCGCATGCGACCTGCCCCACCAGCACACCGGGTTGTCCTTCATCACGGACCCCGGGCTTGAGCTGTTCGGGGCGCGCCTCGACAGGGCGGACGGGCGTATCATCGTTAAAAGCAGTTTCCAGAGCTCCATCACGGGCCGCACGGAATATATTTACGAGAACCTCGACATGGAGCTTCCGGGGACCGTCGCCGCCGGCGGCGTTATTGACGCCGCGGGCAAGGGCGTGGTGATCCGGTACGCGAAGGGCGGCCAGGGCGGGCAGATGGAGACCGCCAGGGCGCGAGGGAACCTCACGGTGCTTGCGGTGTCCGAGTGTGAAATGAAGCTCAAGTGTGAGCTGGAGTTTTCCGGTTTCACGGCGAAGGGGCATCCGGGAGACCTTCCCGCTTTAATCAAAAGAAAGGGCACGCTCACGGCGAAGAAAGGATATCGCCTGTATTAATATTGCTTCAGGAGGATGATGATGGGATTTCTCGACAATCTGGTAAACGCGGCGAAGACCATGGCGCAGGAAGGATCTCGCGGCGCCGCGCAGACGGGCCAGCAGAAGTCACTGCTGGAGGGCGTCGTGGACATGTTCAAATCCGACGGGGTCGACGGCATCATGCGGAAGTTCAAGGAAGGCGGGCTTGAGGAGACGCTGAAGTCGTGGATTGGCACCGGCGCCAACAGGAATATCTCTGCGGACCAGTTGAGGAACGTGCTGGGACAGGATCGCATACGCGAGCTCTCGCAGAAGACCGGCATACCGCCGGAAAGGGTCACGGAAGAGCTGAAGGAGATACTTCCCGACGCGGTAGACAGGGCGACGCCCGACGGTACCGTCGAGCCTCTGGATCCCGATCAAAAGCAGTAGGAGCTACAGCATTACCCTGACGCTGTTGCCCCTGTCGTTCCACCTGACTTTGCCTATTTTTTGGACGATGAACAGCCCTCGCCCTCCGGACTTGAAGAAGTTTTCCGGGGAGCGGGGATTGGATACATTCGAGGGAACGAAACCGCAGCCCTCGTCGGTAACTGTTATTTCCGCCAGGTCCTGCGCGGGTTTGATCTCGACGGAGATGCTCTTGGACCCGTCAAGCCGGTTGCCGTGGACCATCGCGTTCTCCACCAGTTCGTCCAGTGCCAGCCGGAAAAAGTACTCGTCGAGATGGGGAAAGGCGTTCCTTTTCTTCATCTCGGCGAAGTACCGGACCGCCTCGATGACGAGCTTTCCTGTTTCATCCCTGTTCGATGGAACGGATTTATGGAAAGAGGTATTGTTAGACGTAAAGCACATGATTGTACTTAATCTTTAACTATGAATATTCTAATAGCGGGAAAATGTGAAAAAAACATTTCACTACGATGTGTCATGAAATGAAATTGTATCACGACTGATAGCAAAATCATAAAATATTGGAAAAAAATTATAAAATAAATAATAATATTAGGTATACAATAAAAATCCGTCTAGACGAATTTTACTGAACAGTATAAATTCTCTTACTGCAGGGTGTGCGGAATGGCAAACAGCTACTTTGAAGTGGACAACAAGCTTGCAATAAAAGGAGGGGGATCGCTCGGCCAGGCGATGCGGTATCTGAAAGAGAACACCCTCTCAAGCGCGATTTCACGCTCAATCGAGGCGTTCCAGGAAATAGACAAGCAATACCGCAAGGCAGTGGCCAACGACGGAAAGATCATCGGCACCGAGAGGACCGACATCCTTGACCGCGTGGACCTGCTCTTGGACATCATGATCCTGGCGTGGAAGCAGACGGGGAACCGCGGCGAGGAGTGCCGCATACGGGTCGAGAACAGGGAAAAGAATTTCCTCTTCGAGATCGCGGAGGCCAACGGCCTCTGGAAGGCCTCCGGGCGGCTCACTCCCGCCATGACCAGGCCCGCGAAGAACTTCAACGAGCTTTACAACGCCAGGCTGGCGCCGGAGATTATCGCCCTCCTCAAAACCTACCGGGAGGCCTGCGCCGATAACGTGATAGACCAGGACGAGAAGGAGTCACTGAGGCACAACATAAAGCAGGTGATATATTACGTCCTCTTCCTCCGCTTCCAGCTGGAGAAGTGCCTCATTAGCGAATAGGTTCTGGACTGTTAGAAACGGCGCACGGCGGCGAGGTCCCATACCGCCTCGTCTCGCCCGTTGGGACGCATTTCGAAATTGAGCGAGACCTCCCGTATCTCCCGCTCCATCTCCATGTTGAAGAAGCGGAATCCCGCCGGCATGAAATAAGCATGCAGCAACTCAACGGTCTTGATGACGCCCAGAGCCCCAAGCGCGTACTTTCCCCGTGAACCGTTGTCCCAGTTGTAGATTGCGTATCCCGCCAGGCCCATCTCCGCGAAATAGTAGGACCAGCCGGCGACGCGGTGCCCCTTGTAGAAGAGCCCGCCCCCCGGCACAATGATGGAGAGGATCGCCGCCATGTTGTCCCGGTACAGGAAGAAGGGCGGCAGGTGCTCCGACTTGTGGTACTGGTACGCCAGCTGGTCGAAGAATCCAGCCGAGAATGTGAGCGGGATGGAACACCAGAGAAACATGTGCAGGTCCTGGAGCCTGGCTGGCTTGTCGCTGTCGCGCTCCCAGGGAAAAAAGTTCGCCTCGAAACGGGACATCGCCGGGACCAGCGCGAGCTGAACAGCGTATGCGGCGCTCGAGGCGATGATGCCGCCCGTGGCGGGGGACGGGTTCTGGAAACCGAGGTACTCGGTGGAGAGGAATGCGCCGTATCCTCCCAGGCAGAGGTTCCCGCCGGGATTGACGATACAGGTCCCGGTGACGAACCTCCTCTCGTCGTCCTGGTTCTTCAGCAGGGTGAACGGCAGGCCGTACGTTCTGAAAGAGTTCTTTTCCAGCCTTTCCTCCATCTCGCGGATGATAGTATCGGCGCCGTAAGCGGCGGGAATCGAGAGCGTATCGCCATCCTTCGCGCCGGACGCTGCAATGAGCGAATGGTACATCCCGGTCTGCCTGATATCGGCCTCTCCCCGCGACGTGGATGTTTTTCCGGGCGCCAGGCCGTTCCACTCCCCGGCGTTGATGACCAGAAGCCCGTCACCGGTGCGGCCCAGGACCCGCGCCCTGACGGGAACTCCCCGGTGGAGGAAGGCTATCTCCCGGGCGAGTTTCAGCGGTATGTTCTGGAGGACGCGGCTCCGCACGCGGACGCTCCTGTCCATGGAGCTGAACTCCGGGTTGATAGCGCGGACGCGCAGGTCCGCGTAGTTGACGCGCGGCCCACCGGTGAAGGAGACCGTGACCAGGAGGTCCGCGCCCAGGAGCTTCGCCGCGGCGAGGTGGCGCTCGAAGGGTGCCCCGTTCGCGCCGACGGATGAGAGGGCCCAGCCGATGCGGTTGCCTTCCTCGGGAAGGAGCCTTCCCAGCGCGTTGAAGGTCCGGTTGATGCGGGACAGCGACTCGCCGGCCAGCGCCGCCAGGGGCGGGCTCGCCTGCGGTTCCGCGATCACGGCAACGCGCGCGGGATAGATGCCCGCCGAAGGCTCATCGGCGAAGCCCGGGGCGGAGCGGGCGATAAGGGCCGCAAGCGCGAAGAGGACCGCCGTGACGAGGCGCGAATTCTTTCCATGTGGTGGTATCATCATCGCGCTCCTAAAACCTCGCGGACGCCGAGGCGCCGAGAATGAAGTCCCTGCCCTCATCGACCAGCACGTAAGGAAGGATATCGATACCGCCGTCGCTCACGACGCCGTTGTGCAGGCGGTCCCTGGAAAGCACGGCGTGGACCACCTCGACGGCCTTGAGCGCGCAGTACGACGCGAGGAACACGTACGCGCGGTTGCGGTCGATATCGCCCTCCCGGTAGGAACCGGTCGCCGTGTCGTAGGTCAGGTCGCCCGAGAACTCCCGGAGCGTGAGATAGAGAAGAGCGTTGTTCGCATGGAAGTAGGCGTAGCCCCAGAAACGGTTGCCGCGGTAGAAGTGCCCGCCGCCCCCGGAGACCAGCGACAGGTACGCCGCGGTCCAGGAGTTTCCCATGTACTGCTGGACGCCCTGGTAGTTGGACGCCAGGTGCAGGTAGCTGTGGGCGAATGCGTCGACGAAGAGCGACATGTTGCCGCAGAGGAGCATGTACACGGAGAACCGGTAGCGCGCCGTCACCTCGCGGGGGATGTCGCGCCTCTCCTCGCGCGCCAGCTGGGGCCTGTTGCGGATGCCGTCGTATTCCAGGTAGAGCCAGGGCGCGGTGTTGACGGCCCAGAGTCCCAGGCCCGCGTAGTCCTTCGTGGCGTAATAGCCCAGCACCGGAGCGACGAAGGGCATGGTGAGGCTCGCCGGGACGGTGAAAAGCGCCATGCTCATAGTGTCGGTGGCGCCGGATTCCGCCAGGACGATCTCACGCTTGCGCCCGTAATAGAAATCGTCGAGGGCGTCGGCGCGGCCCGCGAAGTTCACCAGTATGAAATCGCCCTCGCGTATCCCGCCGAAGGAAGGCGACGGCCGGGCGATCCTCCCGTCGCGGAGAGTGGCCACTCCCAGCGGGTAGTGCCTGCGCAGGCCCGCCAGGGCGCCGCGCTCCGGGGCGGGCCTGTGAACCGTGAAGACGCCGCTCACCGGTTCGGGGCTTTCCAGCGCCATGCCGGAGGCGCCGTTCCTGAAAAAGAGCGGTTTCTCGTACCGCCGGAGGAAGCCGCCGATGAAGCGCGCCGCGTGCTCCTCGAAGATGTAGCTGTATTCCCGGGTCCCCAGCCGGAGGCCCCCGGTGGGAATGACCGCGCGGTACCGGTAGATGGTCCTCCCGTAGTACGGTGCGTCCATCCCCAGCGCGTACACCGTGAGTTCCAGTGAATCCGTGAGTTCCTCGATGGAGCCGCGGAGGATGACGGCGATGCCGGCCCGCGCGGCGAACCGGGCGACGCAGGAGTCCTCCAGGCAGTTGAACCGGACGAGCTCCTCGCGCAGGGTGCCGGTGCTCACCTGCTCGAACACACCGCTGGGGCTCACCAGGCTTGAGCGCATGATGTTTCCCAGGTGCGACTCGAAAATCCGCGCAAGCGACGCGGCGCGGGGCGTCCCGGAGTCTATACCGGCGATTCCCAGCATGGGCTGGGCCGCGTGGACCGGAACACACGGGAGGAGGAAGAGCGCGGTGAGCAGGATTAGTTTTTTCATTCGGAGCAGGATATGGTCCATAGAGCGGGTTTTGCCCGCAACCCAAGTATTGTGTCATTCCCGCGCATGCTTCGATTGGATTCAGCACAGGTGCGGTAATCCATTGCAAGCAACGGATTACCGGCATTTCGCAACTGCCGGGAATGACAGCGTGAAACTGATACAATTCATAATTGCAATTTAATCAAGCAGTTTTAATGTTAAGCCACCGCGAACCGGCCGAAGCACGGAACGCGTGCCGGACCTTGCAAGCTGTATCGCAGCACTAATAGAGTTGATGCAATTATGCCGTTGTGCATTGGGGTTTAAGGGGCGAAGCCCCTAAAAAAGCCCCCAGCAGGGGTCTCTTGTGAGCGCGAGACGCAGTTTCGCAACAAATCTATTATTCCGGAGAAAGGGCATGATACAGGCAGCGGCGGTGGCGATAGGATTCGCGGCGGGAGTGCTCAGCGGCTTTATAGGCATCGGCGGTGGGGTGGTGATGATACCGGCGCTGGTGTTCGTGCTGGGCTACCATCAGCGCCTGGCGCAGGGGACCACGCTCGCTGCCATGGTGCTTCCGATAGGTATCTTCGCCGCCTGGGAATACTGGAAGTCCGGTGACGTCAACGTCAGGGTGGCGCTCCTCATCGCGCTCGGGTTCCTGGCGGGGGGCTATTTCGGCGCGAAATACGCCGTGAACGTGGACGAAGTGATTTTACGGAAGGTGTTCGGAGTGTTGATGTTCGCGCTCTCAATCAAGCTGATCTTCTTCGACTGACGGATCGCTCTACGGCCGTGTGGCTTCCAGCAGTCGCCGCGCCTGCTCCAGCGCCAGTGCCCGGTGGCTGATGCGGTTCTTTTCCTCCAGGGGAATCTCCGCCATGGTCTTCCCTTTTTCCGGGAGATGGAACACCGGGTCGTACCCGAATCCGTGCGCGCCCCGAGGCATGCGGGCTATCTCACCCTCGCAGATGCCGCGGGCGACCAGCTCACTGCCTCCCGGAAACGCGATCGCGATGACGCAAACGAAACGCGCAGACCTCTTCCCCTCGGGAACTTCCTTCATCTTTTCCAGGAGCAGACTGTTGCGGTCGGCGTCCGTGGCGCCCTCGCCCGCGTACCGCGCAGAGTAGACGCCGGGCTCCCCGCCCAGCGCGTCCACCTCCAGTCCGGAATCGTCGGCCATTGAGGGAAGGCCCGAAAGGCGCGCGGTTTCCCGCGCTTTTTTCAGGGCGTTTTCCTCGAAGGTCGCGCCGTCCTCCACGACATCGGGAAGGGGGGCGATATCGTCCAGCGACACGAGCTCCAGGCCGGCAAGCCCCCGGAACTTGTCGCGTATCTCCCGTACTTTGTTGGAGTTCCTTGTCGCCACGAGCAGTTTCATGCATTCACAACAATGGAAAAATCGTATCGCGTCAATAAAAAAAGGTTGAAGGTGACCGTCGAGATGTTACACTATTCTTATATGGAATTTCCACGCCCGCCCGGCCAGGGAGAAAGCTTCCTTGAACGGGCGAATTGTATCATACATCCTTACAAAAATACAGGGGGGCCGATGGATTTCAATCTCAGCATGGGGGCGTTCTCCGCGGAGCACCGCTCTGTGCCGCTCGATCCCGCGGTGACCTACGACGCGATGATAATCGGCGGCGGTCCCGCGGCCATGACCGCGGCGGTCTACTGCATGCGCAAGGGCGTGAAGACAGGCTTCATTACCCGGGAGATAGGCGGCCAGGTGGGCGAGACCTCCGGGATAGAGAACTACCTGGGCTACAAGTACATCGAGGGAAGCGAGCTGGTGGGGAAGTTCTCCGACCAGGTAAAGCAATTCGAGATAGGGCTCCGCGAGGGTATAGGCGTCGCGAAAGTGGAACCGGGCGCGCCACTGCGGATAGTCCTCGACGGCGGGGAATCATACCTGGCGAAGTCGGTGATAGTCTGCACGGGGAACCGCTGGCGCAAGCTCGGCGTCCCCGGGGAGGACATGCTCATCGGCAAGGGCGTCGCCTACTGCGCCATCTGCGACGCGCCGTTCTTCGCCGGGAAGAGGGTCGCCGTGGTGGGCGGCGGGAACTCCGGCATCGAGGCGGCCATCGACCTCGCGAAGGTGGCGGAGCGGGTGACGCTGGTGCAGTTCCTCGAAAAGCTCACCGGTGACAGCATACTCCGGAAGAAACTTGGGGAATTTGCGAACGTGGATATCCTCCTGGAGCACGAGGTGAAGGAAGTGAAGGGCGAGAGCTCCGTCACCGCGGTCACCGTCGCCGACAGGAAAACCGGCACGGCGCGGGACCTGGACGTGCAGGGAATCTTCGTGGAGATAGGGCTCATCCCCAACAGCGAGATGGTGAAAGGAGTCGCGGATTTGAACGAGCGGGGCGAGATCATCGTCGACTGCGCGTGCAGAACGAGCCGCGAGGGAGTCTTCGCCGCGGGCGACGTGACCAGCGTCCCCTACAAGCAGATCATCATCGCCGCGGGCGAAGGCGCGAAGGCCGCGCTCTCGGCGTGCGACTACATACTCAAGGGATAATCACGGGAGGGAACATGGCACTGTTCGATGAAAAGGTATCGTCCCAGCTGAAAGGTATACTGAAAGGACTCAAGAACACGGTGAACGTGGTCTACTTCACGCAGGAGATGGAGTGCGGCACCTGCCGCGATACGCATGCCTTCGTGGAGGAGCTGTGCGGGCTTTCGGACAAGCTCAAGCTTACGGTGTTCGATTTCGTGAAGGACAAGGCGAAGGCGGATTTTTACAAGGTCGATAAAATCCCCGCCATCGTGCTCCTCGATTCCAGGGATGATGATACCGGCATCCGGTTCTACGGAATCCCGGGCGGCTATGAGATCAACTCGTTCATGAAGAGCCTCATGGAAGTGTCCGGCGAGAAGGAGGCCCTGCCGGAGCCGCTCCTGAAAAGGATCGCGGGCATCAACAGGGACGTCCACCTCCAGGTGTTCGTCTCGCTCAGTTGACCCTACTGCCCCGGCGCCGTGAGCGCCGCCCACAGGCTTGCCCTGGAGAACAAAAAGATCCGCGCCGACATGGTGGAAAGCTCCACCTTCACGCCGCTGGCCGTCAAGCACCAGGTACAGTCGGTTCCCATGACGGTGATCAACGAGACGCAGAAGCTGGTGGGGGCCCAGCCCCTGGAGAAGCTCGTCGAGGTGATGGAGCAGCTTTAGTCGTGTCATTCCCGCGCAGGCGGGA